>WGAB01000320.1 GCA_015489295.1 Caldifarciminota bacterium | reverse complement strand
CCTCCCCCTGAGGGGGAGGAAGTTATTGGGTATCAAAGACTTATCGGAAATCCCGCCGAGAGGATATTACAAAATCGCCGCTGAAGCGGCTCCTACAGGGGGTCGGACCGGGCGTTTCGGCGGGTCTTCGCTAAAACGGTTCCTATAAGGCTCTTAGACGCTCCAATCTCCGTCGCCGTAGGAGCGGCTTTAGCCGCGATATCAAACTCGTCCCGGCCCCGGGCGGGGATTGAGGGAAGGGGGTTCAAGGCGGTGCCGGGGCAGCGCACGCCGGAATACCCCGGGGCCTTAAAATTTAGGGACACGGGCCGTTAGCTCAGTAGGTAGAGCACCGGATTTTTAATCCGGGGGTCGCAGGTTCGATTCCTGCACGGCCCATCATTTCTTTTTCAGCCCCCGAAGATCTTCCTGTTGTGTTCCCTATCGATGGGCCCGGGGATCGAGGTCCCGCACCTCCCGGTACGCCCGGATCAGGGTTTGCCATACCACCTCGGGCCGGTCGCTGCGGATGGACGACATGAAGGCCGTGCCCCGGAAGCTCCAGGCGGCCAGGTTCCGGACCCCCTCTTCGGCGGCTGCGCGCACGGCCCGGGCCACGTCCTCCTCGGTGCCCGCAGGGATCCGGAAGGCCTGGATCCAGATCTGGGGCTCCTTGCGGTGCTCCCGGGCCAGGGTGACCACCCGGCGGGCGTACTCGGCCACGTGTCGGCTCACCGCCTCGCCAGTCAGCTGAAGCCAGGGGTTGTGCCAGTAGGGGTCGGTGCCCACGATGTCCAGTTCGGCGAGGCTGAAGAACCGGGGCCAGGTGTCCAGTTCCTCGGCATGGGGCAGGAGGCAGAGGGAGGTTTTCAGGCCCAGGTCCTTGGCGTGGCCTGCGAGGTCCCGGATCAGGTCCACCAGGCTGTCCATCTGGAAGGCCCGGAGTTCCGGGGTGAAGGTTTCGGGCATCGGGCGGCCGAAACGGTCCTGGAACCGGGCCCGGCAGGCCTCGCACCAGCAGCCGTGGTGGCCGTTGCGGTGGTAAAAGTGGGGTTCGTCGAAGAACACGCCGTCGGCGCCGGTGCGGGCCACGGCCTCTATCCATTCGTGCAGGAACCGGCGGGTTTCGGGATGGTTCGGGCAGGCGGCGGGCAGGGGCTCGCCCGTTGGGGTGAGTTGATCGGCCTCGCGGTGCTCCAGGGCGAAGTTGGAAAACGCTTCGCCGCCGAAGATGCGGCCCACGCCCCAGGGGTCCAGGAAGGCCTCCAGGCCGTGGCGGTGCGTGAGGTCTACGAGGTCCCGGAAGGTGCCGGCATAGAAGGCGAGGTCGTTTTCGGAAAAGGTGTGGACCACGAAGGTGAGGCCGGCGGCGAACATTTCCTCCAGGTCCCGGTCCACGTGCCGGGGATCGCGGTTGCCGAAGTACGAAACGCCCAGGTGCCAGGTCGCCATGGGAAACCTCCAAGGGCACAAGGGTACAGGCAAAGGGCCGGGGGGTCTATGGGGGCAGCCTCAGGCCAGCACGATCAGGGTGCCGCCCAGCACCATGAGCAGGCTCCCGGCCAGTCGGGTTCCGAAGGCGGCCTCCCGGAAGATCCATCGGCCGAGGAGCACGCCAAACACCCCCTGGAGCCGTTTCAGGGCGATCATGTAGGCCACCAGTGCCCGTTCGATGGCCAGCATATGGAACACCACCATGCCGCCGAGGCCCAGGCCGGCCAGGAACAGCGGCATCCGCCAGGGGCCGGTGATCCTGCGGGGGCGGTGGGGCCAGCCCAGGGGAGCCAGAACCAGGGTCATGACCAGGGTGTAGTGCACACTGAAGTAGGCCGGCGAAGAGTGGAGCACCAGCTGCTTGCCCACCAGGGAGGTGAGGCTGTAAAGGGCCGCAGCCCCCAGCATGCGGCGGCTGCCGGGCTCCCGCAGAAGGGCCCGGAGGGGTGCCAGGAGCCCCTCGTGCCAATGTTCCAGGTTGAGCACATAGGAGCCGACCACCACCAGGAGGATGCCGAGGAAGCCGAGGGTTCCCACCCGCTCGCCCAGGAACACCCGGCCGGTAAGCACCAGGAACAGCGGCGTAAAGCTCAGGTACGGCAGGGTGAGGGAAAGGGGCGAGAGCCGAATCGCCCGGATGTAGAGCAGCAGCGCCGCGGTTTCCAGGGGGATCCAGGGCAGGTGGAGCATCCAGAAGGTGGCATCCAGGCGAGGGAAGCCGCGCGCCAGGAGGGGCAACAGCACGGGCAGGGCCACCAGGTATCGGGCGAAGAGCACGAACCGCTCCGAGGCCCCGCGGGCCATGGCGATCTTCGCTGCAGCGTCGCTGGCGGCCCAGCTGAAGGCGGAAAGGATCGAAAACAGGGCCCACATGGTCGGCGCGGCCCTTATGGTAAGGCGCCGGTTTCTTGCCCCCCCGGGAAAACCGGTGTACATTAAGCACAATGGATGTGGCAGCGATCCTGAGCATCGTCGGCTTACTGAGTTCCTTGGCTTCCTGGACCCTGCAATACGAAGGCGGCTTTCCCTTTGGCCAGCCTCCGGAGCAGGTGGTCGCCCTGGACTACGACCGGGACGGCGACCTCGATCTGCTCCTGGTTTCCTCTTTGCCGGGCGAAACCCGACTGCTGGAGAACGAGGCCCCCGGCACCTTTGTGGAGGTCAGCCAAACCCTGGGGCTCCAGAAAAGCCCGGGGTTCCTGTTCGTCACCCCAACCGGAGGGCCAGAACCCCGGCTGGTGGGCGTGGAGGTGATGGATCCCCAGGGGCTCCATGTGTATCGCTTGACCCCCCAGGCTCTGGTAGAGGAAGCCTACCTTAGGTTGCCCGCCGAGGCCACGGCGCCCCCGGTGCCGGTGGCTCCGCTGCGGTTCCAGGTGCCCCTGGCCACAGGGGTCCTGGAGGTCACCCTGGATTCCGCCGGCGCCCTGCGGGCCGGTGCCCGTCGAACCCTGTCGCAGCCGGTTCTCACCCTCTGGGTGATCCCGTCGGATAGTGGCAACGGAACCTGGATTTACCGCACACCCGAGGGATGGTACCGGTGGGAAACGGGAACCCCGGCGTGGCTGGCCGCGCCTGAGGCGTGGATTACTCCGCTGCCCCTGGCCGAGGTGCCCGGAGCCGCCCTGCTCCTGGCCGAGCCCACCGGCCAGATGACCCTGCTTTCCACCCAGGGGGTTCCGCTGCAGCGAGCCACGGTGTCCACCCCCGGCCGGTACCGCTTTTGGCCTGTGTGGCAGGAGGGCCTGTGGGGGTGGGGAACCACTGCAGAGGGCCGTGCCGCCCTGGTGCGGCTCCGGCCGTCCTCCTTGAGCCTGGACCTCTGGTATGTGGACAGCCTGGGCGACCTCGTGGGGGTGCTGCCGGACACCGGTGCGCCGCTGCCGGCCCTGGTGTTTCTGCGCCACGACACCCTGGAGGTCTATGGCTTGAGGGAAACCTTTCCCCTGCTTTCAGGCTGGCGACTTCCGTGGTCGCCGGTGCCCCGGCTCCGGATCCATAGCCGGGAGGCGGATCTGTGGTTTACCCCTGTTTTTCCCCTGGAACTGCCCTTTGTGGCTGTGGCCACACCGGACTCGGCCCTCTGGCTCTCGCCGGCCGGGGCCATCCCCCTGGTCCTTCCCCGGCC
>WGAB01000319.1 GCA_015489295.1 Caldifarciminota bacterium | reverse complement strand
TACTACGAGCCCTCCCAGTACCTTTTTGGAGGGCTCCTGACCCTGAGCCAGGGCATCTCCCTGGCCATTTCGCTCGTGGCCCTGCTCGCCCTGTTCCGCCTATGGGGTGGCAAAACCTCTTAGAACCCCTGCTGGACTTTGTGGCCCCACCCCTCTGCGTGGTGTGCCGGAATCCCTCGGAAACCCTGCTCTGCCCCACCTGTCAACGGAACCTGGACGCCCTGCGCATCCGGAAGCCTTACTGCCGCCGCTGCGGCACACCCCTCCGGGGATGGCAGTGCCCCAAGTGCCACGGCCGGAGCCTGCAGTTTGACCGGGCCCGGGGCGTCTTCCTCTACACCGGTCCGGTGGCATCGGTGGTGGAATCCCTGAAGTACCAGGGCTTTCGGGGGCTTGGCCGCTGGATGGCCCGGGAAATGGCGGCCGTGGTGCCCCGGCAAGAGGAGATCCACGGCATCGTGCCCGTGCCGCTGCACCCGGCCCGGATCCGGGAACGGGGGTTCTCCCAAACCCGGCTGCTGGCCCGGGAACTGGCAGCAATCCTGGGCGTCCCAATGGCCCCGGTGCTCCGTCGGGTCCGCTACACCCGCAGCCAGACCACCCTGAGCCCCCAGGAACGGCGCCGGAACCTGCGGGGTGCCTTCGCCCTTACCGTGCCGCCGGATCAGGTCCAGGGCAAAACCTGGCTCCTTGTGGACGATGTGATGACCACGATGACCACCCTGAATGAGGCCGCCCGGCCGCTCCGGCGGGCCAGCGCCGGCCGGATTCTGGCCGTCCTGTTCGCCATCGCGCCGTAGCCCCGCCCTACTTGCCGATCTGCTGCAGGAGGATCTCCACGGCTTTGCGAAGCTGGGGATCGCCGGTGCGGTTGTCGTACTGGGGCGGGTTGTCCACCCGCACATCGGGCTCCACCGGATGGTTCTCCAGGGGTAGGCCGCTCAGCCGGTACCAGCCCTCCTCGGGCTGGCGGAAGGTGGTGCCGTCAAAGAGTTCCAGATTCCGGGTGCCGATCACGGCACCAAAGGTGGGCGTGCCCACCACCGTGCCCAGGCCCAGTTCCTTGAATCCCTGCAGGAAGATCTCGGCGTCGCTGTAGCAGTGCTCGTTGATCAGGAGCACGATGGGTTTGGCCCAGGCAAACAGGGAACTGTACTCCCGGGTGGTGTCCCCGCGCTCTACGGAATAGAGGTAGTGCACCCGGCGCAGGATGCCCAGCAGGGCGTCGTGGGTGGAGCCACCGCCGTTGTACCGGATGTCCAGCACCAGGCCCTGGCGATTCCTTTGCTCGTAAAGGTCGCGTTTGAAGCGCTCCAGGCTCTCCTCGTCCATGGCCCGCACATGGATATAGGCCAGGCGGCCCTGGCTCACGCTGTCCACAAAGCGGCGGTTGGCCTCCACCCATTCCTCATACAGCAGGTCAGAGAGTTCGCCGGGGCCGATGGGCTCGATCTCCAGGGTCTCTTCTCGGCCTGTGGCGCGCCGAACCCGGAGCAGCACCCGTTGATTTCGGGTGTACCTCAAAAGGGCGTAGAGGTTGGTATCGGCCACGGGCACATCGTTCACGGCCAGCAAAAGATCGCCCGGATGCAGGCCGTAGCGGTCCGCCGGTCCGTCGCGCACGACCCGCACGATCCGAAGGCCCTCATCGGTGGGCTTCACCTGCACCCCCAGGTACCCCACCCGTTCGTTGTGGCGGCCGTGCCCGGACCGCCAGATGCCCAGATGGGAGGCATTCAGTTCGCCCAGCATCATGCGCACCACCCGATAGAAGGAACCGCGGTTCTGCTGTTGCCGCGCCATCGGCAGGTACTTGGTGTACATGGCATCCCAGTCCACCCCGTGGAACCCGGGATCGTAAAAGCCGTCCTTGATCACCCAGAACGCCTGGCGCAGCAGGGCTTCCCAGTAGCCGGCATAGGTGTACTCCAGGCTCACCCGGAAGGGCACGCTGCGGGGCTCTCCCGCGTCGCGGTTCACCCGATGGATCCGGCCGTCGCTATCCAGGTACCACAGAACCTTGCTCTCCGGGCCGAAGAACAGGGCCTTGGGATCGGGGCCGTCGGTGGTCAACTGTTTCAAGCCCTCACCCAGGAAGTCCACAAGCCACACATCGGGCTCCCCGAGGTTTTCGGCCACCACGGCGAACCACTGGCCATCGGGGCTGCGGGCGTAGAGGTTGTAGCCGCCGCGAAACTGGGCCACGGTGTGGATGCGGTCGCGGAGGCCCTCAAAATCGATCTGCACCGGCCCCTCCAGCTTCAGGCTGTCGCGGTGCTCCTCCCACCAGGAGCGGTCCCGCAGGGCGTCTTCCTCTCGCAGGTACACCTCCTTGATCCAGAGGTCGCCCTCGGCATTGCGCGAGGCGAAGCTCAGCCGTCGGCCGTCGCTGCTCCACAGGGGCCGGTAATCGTCGTTCGGGTGGTCCGACAGGTTAAAGGGCGGCCGGGAACCGTCCCGGGGCACGATATAGACATCCTCGCGCCAGCCCAGGGCCGTTCGGGAGAAGGCCAGCCAGCGGGAATCAGGCGACCAGTCCATCCAGATCACATCGTTCCAGGGGGCGATCGGCCGTGCATGGGTGCCGTCGCTGTGGGCCACCATCAGGGTGCCCTGGTTCTGGAGGAAGGCCAGGTGTTTGCCGTCCGGGGAATACAGGGGCCGGGTTTCGGTGACCGGCGTATCCAGGAGTTTGCGCACCTCAAACACCTGGTCCTTGACGAAGCGCTTTTTGTACTTCGGCCGGGCCGTATACAGGTCCCAGTCGCCGTCCTCCAGCGACGCGAACACCAGTTGCTCCTCTTTGGGATGCCAGGCCACATCCCGGCAGGGGCGCTGGAACCGGGTGATCCGGCGGATCGTGCCGGGGGTTCCATCCTTGAGTTCCATCACGAACACCTGGCCGTACACGATGAAGGCGAGTTCATCGCCCCGGGGCGAGAGGGCGAAGTGGGTGGCATCCCGGGTGAGCCGCAGG
>WGAB01000318.1 GCA_015489295.1 Caldifarciminota bacterium | reverse complement strand
TCACCGTGGTGGGCGCCGGATGGTCGTGCAGGGCCATGGCGATCTGCACCGAGGCCAGCACCAGGCCGCCGGGGGTGTGCAGGATGAGGTCGATCGGGGTATCCTTGGGCGTTTTCCGGATGGCCCGCAGCACGGCCTCGGAGTCCTCGATGTTGATGAACCGCACGAAGGGGATGCCGAAGAGGCCGATCTGCTCCTGGCGGTGGATCAGCGTGATCACCCGGCTTTTGCGTTTCTGTTCCAGGTTGCGGATGGCCCGCATCCGGGCGCCGTGCAGGGCCTGGTATTTCCACTGGGGCCAGAACAGGGCCCACAGCAGGATGAACCAGAAAATCAGGCTAAAGGGATCCATTACGGAAACCTCCTATTGTTCAGCAGGTCCTCGGTTTCGGTTTGTTTCCAGAGGTCTTCGCCCCCGGGGTGAGGGGCGTGCAGTGGGCAGTAGCCCTTCGGGGCCTGGCCCTCGCGGAACACCTCTTCCCGCACCTGAGGGCAGAAGGGTGTGGCCAGTTGGCCGGAGGCCGTGCACACCGTGGCGTACTCCACATTGGAGGGGGCCAGGAACTCCAGGGGTTGGGGCCACAGGGAATCGGCATACACCCGTTTCAGGAAGGAGGCGAAGATGGGGATGGCCATGCGGGCGCCCGTGGCCTTGTCCATGATGGTCCGGGGCTGGTCGTAGCCCACCCACACGGCCACGAGCAGATTAGAGGTGTAGCCGATGAACCAGGCGTCGCGGTAATCGTTGGTGGTGCCGGTTTTGCCAGCCAGGGGAATCTTCAGGCCGTAGCGCCAGCGCAGCGACTGGCCGGTGCCCTCGTCCACCACGGATTCCAGCATGCTGGTGACCAGGTAGGCCGTGACATCGTCCAGCACCCGTACCCGATGGGGATGGTTGATCTCCAGGTGGTGCCCCTGCAGGTCGGAAACCATGCGAATGAAGTAGGGGTCGGTGCGCACGCCGTGGTTGGCAATGGTGGCGTAGGCGGTGGCGAGTTCCAGCGGAGTGAGGGAGGCCGCGCCCAGGGCAATGGAGGGATAGGCGGGCACCCTGCTCTGGATGCCCATCCGGTGGGCATAGGTGACCACCTTTCGGGGGCCCAAGCTCAGGATGAGGCGCACGGTGGCCAGGTTCCGCGATTTGGCCAGGGCGGTACGCAGGGGGATGGGGCCCAGGAACCGGCCGTCGAAGTTGCCCGGGGCCCAGCGCTCGGGCACGCCGTCCCGGAAAAAGTGCAGGGTCACGGGCAGGTCGTACACGATGCTGGCCGGTGCGTACCCCTGGTCTACGGCTGTGGTGTACACGATGGGCTTGAAGGCCGAGCCCGGCTGGCGGTGGGCCTGCACCACGCGGTTGAACTTGCTGTGTTCGTAATTGCGGCCGCCCACGAGCGCCAGGATCTCGCCACTTACGGGGTCGAGGGCCACCAGCGCCGCCTGCAGGTACTGGGGCGGCGTGGTGTCGCCGGTATCCCGCTCGGCCAGGCTGGGATGCAGGTCAAACTGGGCCTCCAAGGTGTCGAGCACCGAGTCCACCACCGCTTCGGCCACCGCCTGGAGCCGGGCGTCCAGGGTGGTAAAGATCTGGGCCCCGCCGCCGTACAGGAAGTCTTCGCCGTAACGGTCCAGGATGTACCGCCGCACCATGTCCACGAAGTAGGGGCCCACCCGGTACTCCACCTCGCTCGCCGGGTGGATCACGATGGGCTGCTGGAGGGCTTCCTCGTACTGGGCCTTGGTCAGGAAGCCGTTGCGGTACATCATGCGCAGGATGAGCCGCTGGCGTCGCAGCGCCCGGTCGTAGTGGCGGAGAGGCGAGTACAGCGAGGGATTCTTGGGAATGGCGGCCAGCAGGGCGGCCTCGGCCACGGTCAGGCTGTCCACAGGTTTGCCGAAGAAGAACTTGGCCGCCGCCTGGATGCCGTACACGCCGTGGCCGAAGTAGATCTGGTTCAGGTAGCGCTCCAGGATCTCCTCCTTGGAGAACAGGCGTTCAATTTGCACGGCCAGCAACGCCTCACGGATCTTGCGGGTGAGGGTTTTCTCGTGGCCCAGGAACATGTTGCGGGCCAGTTGCTGGGTGATGGTGGACGCGCCCTGGGCCCGGCGCCGCTGCACCAGGTCCACCAGGGCCGCCTTCAGAAGCCGCACCAGGTCGATGCCCGGATGCTGCCAGAACCGCTTGTCTTCGGTGCTGATGAAGGCGTTGCGGACGTGCTCGGGAATCTGCTGCAGGGACACCAGTTCCCGGCGTTCCACATAGAGTTTGGCAATGACCGCACCGTTGCGGTCAAACACCTGCGAGGCGAGTTTGGGGCGATAGGTGGTGATGGTGTGGGGATCCGGCAGGTTCTGCCCCAGGATGAACAGTACAAGGATTGTGGCCACTCCTGCAATCAGAAAGAGGGCCACGCCCAGCAACACTCCGCGGATCAGGTATTTTCTCATGCGGCATCACCGGCTCAGTACAGGAAGTCCTGAATATTGTACAGAGTGACCCGGGGCGGCAGGTCGTGCAGGGCTTGCTGAAACCGCCGGATCTCGCGGCGGATTTCGGCTTCGGTGAGGGGCCGGATCCGGTCGGCCCGCACCCGTTCGTGGTATTCTGGCTTCTCGGGCGGCACGAAGGGCGAAAGGTACACGATGTCCCGGGGTTCCCAGCGGGGGAAGGCCCGCAGGAAGGCCACGGTATCCTGGAAATGAGGTTCCCGGAACCGGTGGCCGCCGGCGCCCACCAGCACGATGACGCCCACCGAGAGCCCGGCCTCCTTGAGCCGGAGCAAAAGATGCCAGGCGCCCTCCCGGGTTTCCGGCTTGTTGAGCCACTGGATCAGGGGCTCGTGGGCCGATTCCAGGCCGATGTACAGGCGCCGGAGGCCGAGGTGTGCCAATCGTTGCCAGTAGGCCACGGGATGCCGTTCCCCGGTGAACACATCCAGAAAGGAAAAGAACCCCCGGCTCCAGGGCATGGCCTGCCGGATCCGCGGGGCCAGG
>WGAB01000317.1 GCA_015489295.1 Caldifarciminota bacterium | reverse complement strand
GTTACACTTCTTGCCTATTTGCTCCGCGCGTTTGCCCGCCCCATCATCCGCCTTTACGAGGGTTACTGGCCCTGGCACTGGCTCCAGGAAAAGGGAATCCAGCGCCAGGTGAAACGGTGGCGGCACCTGCGAGATTTGAGAATGCAGGCACTTGAGGAACCCAATCACCGCCGCTATGCCCGCCTTCAGGCTATCCTGCACTACACCTATCCTCCCCGTAGAGACCGAATCCTGCCCACACGATTGGGCAATGTGCTGCGTGCGGCCGAAGACTACCCGAAAAGCCGCTACGGCCTGGACGGTGTGTTCTGGTGGCCGCGCCTGGAACCCCTGCTCCCGAAAAAACTTATAAAGCGCCTGGAGGGTGCCTTTACCGAACTTATCGCTCTCTTGAACCTCGCCACTTTGACCCTGCTGTTCGCCCTCCTGCTGGTTGCAAACTCGGTGGTTGTGTTTCCAGAGGCGTTGTCCCAGGGGAAGTACGCCGTCCTGATTTCCTGGTTGATTGTGGCCCTCTTACTGGTGCCGGTGAGTTACTTCATTTACCGGGGCGCCGTGGTTCAAGCGTATGCCTTTGGAAAACTCGTTCGTGTGGCCTATGACGAACACAGATTCCTTATCCTGGATGCGCTGTTCATCCCAAGGCCCTCCTCACTGGCCGAAGAGATGGCTCTCTGGAACCGCCTCTTTCAATGGCTTTACCAGTTGAACCTTGAAGGGGCACGCGAAATCAGGTATGTTCGCAGGCCGGCCGGCGGAGAGAAATCCGAAGAAACCTGCTGAACTTCGTTAGACCGCCTGCCCGAACAACCCAGTCCTATAGACCCTACAAAGGGAGCAAATGCTGAGGTGTTGCCGGGTTTTCAGGAGTATCGGGGTGGGGGAGTTCAAAAGCAGGCCGATTTCTTGACTTGGGCAGGGCAACTCCGTATGTTTCCCGCATGGCGCCCACGCTCTGGCTCCTGTTCCTGCTCTTTGCTCTTCCTGTGGGAGTGTACCTGCTCCGGCACCGTCGGGGTGCGCTGGCGGCCCTGGTGGTGCTCCTGTCGGCGCTGTTCGGCCTGCTGCAGCCGGCCCACCTGGGGCCCACGATCTCGCCCCGGGTGCTGGATTTCCTGCTGGTGATCCTGCTGTTTCGCCTGGGCGGACGGGTGCACCTGGAAGACCTCCGCGCCCAGGCCACCCTGCTCTGGACCATCGTGTTCCTGGGTGCGTCCCTGCTGCTCGCCGTCGTGTTCCGGTGGCTGCCTCCGTTCCGGTTCCACGCGGTGCCCCTGGCCATTGCACTACAGGCCGGAGCACCGGTGGCGCTGCTGGCCTTCCTCAAGGAAGAACGGCCCCACGGCTCGGCCGTACGCCACGCCATCCTGGGCACCTATGTGCACCTTTCCCTGGTGTTCCTGTTCCTGGTCACATTCCAGCCTTCGGGGGTGCTCGGGGTTCTGGAGCACTTCGTGGTGTATCTCCTGGTGTCCGCCGGCGTGGGCGTCACACTGGGGCTGGTGTTCGCCTACCTGGAAACCAAGGTGGCCGAAGACTTTTACCTGCTGCTGTTGCTCGTGGGCACCCTGGCCTTTCTGGAGGGCCTGTTCGGCCTGTTGCACCTGCCCTCGGGCCTGAGCGTGCTGGTGGCAGGGGTGGTGGCCGCCAATACCTCGCTGAAGAACCGGCACCTGTGGCACATCCTGGACCCCTATGAGTACCCCGCCGTGCTGCTGTTTTTGGGACTGGTGTTCTTTGAGGCGCGCCGGGTTCCCTGGCCCGACCTGGCCTGGGGCCTTCTGGGAGGGGTGCTCGCGGCCGGCCTGCTGCGCGCCCTTTTGACCTACGGCCTGTTTCGGCTGGAGCGGCCCGGCATCGCCGGCGCCCTGGCCCTCTTTGTGCCGGTTCAGGCCGCGGTGCCCCTCTGGCTGATCCACCGCACGGTTCCGGGCCTTCGGGCTCTGGACCTGCCCCTTGCGCTGACCACGGTCGTCGGCTTCTGGCTGTGGCAACGGGCCTTTGCCGCCGAGCGGAGCCTGGTGCTCCAGCCCCCTCTGGAAACCTTCTGGGCGCCCGAAACCACTACCCTGCTTCGCAAGTTCCTGCGGCTGTTCCGCCGAACCCCCGGCCCCCAGACCCTGACCGCCGCCGACCTCCTGCGAACCACCTACCTCACCGTGCCCTCGGAGGCCACGCTGGAGGAACTGGTGCAGGCTCTGCTCAAGGCCCAGGCCCACGCCGTGCCCGTGGTGGACGAGCAGCGGCGGGTGCTGGGCATCGTGCGGGGGCGCGACCTGGAACACCTGTTCACCGACGAGCAAACCCGCCACCTCATCCGGGCGATTGATGTGATGGTGCCCCACGCCGGCCTCGAGCCCGATACGCCCGCCTCGCGCATCCTGGACCAGATGAACCAGCTGGACACCGATTGCCTGCCCGTGGCGGCGGAGGGCAAGATCCTGGGGGTCGTGTTGAAACGCGACCTGCTCACGCGCTATGTTTGAACCGGCACTGCTCATCAAGATCGGGGTCATCTGGATCTCAGCCGTGCTCTTCGCCGAGATGGCCCGGCGGCTGAAGCTGCCCATCGTGGTGGGATACCTGGTGGGCGGCATCCTCCTGGGCCCCTATGTGCTGCGGATCCTGGACCCGCCCTTCCTCCACGAGATCAAAACGCTGAAGGCGTACCTGCTGGCCTACATCCTGTACCTGGTGGGCCGGAAGATCAAACTCGCCAATGTGCTGAAAAACCCCGGCAAATTCACCCTGCTGGCCACCCTGCAGGCCTTGTTTTCCCTGGTCTTTGTGGCTCTGTTCACTCTCTGGAAGTTCACAAACCCGCTCCATGCTCTCCTTTTGGGCATCATTGCTATGCCCACAGCCGTCATCTCGGTGACCGTCGTAGACGAGTACCACGCCGATGGCCCCCTGTCCCAAACCCTGTTCTTCCTCATCGCCTTTGACAATCTGCTGGCCCTGGTGCTGTTCCTGCCCCTGGTCATCTACCTGAAAACCCACACCGTGGCCCTGGGTGCGGTATCCTGGGCCCTGGGCGGCGCGGCGCTGCTCGGGCTGGTGCTGGGCCTGTTCCTCGCCTACGCGGAAACCGTGCTGGAGGAGGAAGCCCTGGTGTTCCTGTACGCCTGGGGCATCTTCGCCCTGGGGTTCGGCCTGGCCGCCTATTTCCACCTGGACGAACGGGTGTACGCGCTTCTCTTCGGCCTCGTGGCGGCCAACGCGTCGGTGGTGCAGCAGCGGGGCCTGCGGCACCTGGACCGGGTGTCGGACTTCGCCTATTCCCTGTTTTTCTT
>WGAB01000316.1 GCA_015489295.1 Caldifarciminota bacterium | reverse complement strand
CATCCACGCCGGCAACGCTACCCTGACGGTCACGGACATCGCCGCCATCGGCTTCATGTCCTCCGACCAGATGCAGGGCAGCGGCTTCGTGTACCCGGCTGGCGGCGAAAACACCCTGTTCTACGGCACCTTCGCCGTGGGCACCTCGCCCACCTATGTGGCCGATGCCTGGTACCAGCACGGTTCCGACGACCGGGACTTCGAGCCCACCACGAGCCCGCCGGGTCAGCTCTACTACTACCCCACTCCGCCCTGGAGCAGCGCCGAGGCGGCCTGGGGCCAGTTTGAGGATACCGGCCATCCCACTCCGCAGGGGATCCGGGTGGAGCAGATCGCCGCGGGCTACGACGACCCCGACTACGACGACTTCGTGATCCTGGTCCACAACATCTACAGCCCGGTGGACGGCGCCTATGCGGGCTACTTCATGGACTTTGACATCGGCGGCAGCAACTTCAGCCAGAACACGGCGGGCGTCAGCGAGGGCGCCAATCTCGCCTACATGACCTACGGCGGCACCTATGTGGGGATCGCGCTGCTGGATCCCGACACGCCAGCCAACCTCAGCGTGATCCACAACCCCACCTACATCTATCCCGACACCGGCATGCTGGATGAAAACAAGTGGCAGTTCCTGAACGGCACCCTGAGCTTTTCCAGCGGCAACACCCCGGACGACTGGTCGGTGATGGTCTCCGGCGGTCCCTTCAACGCCGGGCTCCACACGATCGCCGTGGCGGTGGTGGGCGGCAACAGCCTGCTGAACATCATCCAGAACGCCCAGAATGCCAAGGCCCTGTACGACAGCGTGGTGGTGGCCGTGGAGGAGGGCCGGGATCCGGCCCTGCCCGTGGCCTTTGGGCTCCAGCGCGTGAGCCCCAACCCGGTGCGGGACCGGATGCAGGTGGCGTTCACCCTGCCTGCCCGGGCCCCGGTAACCGTGGCCCTGTACGATGCCGCCGGTCGGCGGGTGGCCACCCTGTTCCAGGGCACCCTAAACCGCGGGCAGCACACGCTGAACCTGCCCGTAGGCTCCCTGAGCCAGGGCGTGTACTTCCTGCGGCTCACAACGCCTTTCGGCACCCGGACCCGGACGCTTACAAAGGTTCGCTAAACCGCGCCGTTCCGGCGCCTTGGGCGGGGCCGCTGCCCGAAGGGCTGCGGCCCCGCCCCTTTTCTCCGAGAACCCCCGTATCATATAAACCTGATCAAGATTCTCAACACAAACCCGGAGGTTCCCGATGTACCGTACCCTGAAGGCCTTGAAGCAGGACCTGAACGGTGCCCTGGAAATCCAGGACAACGCCGTCAAGATTTTGGATCTTGAAAAGGTCCGCACCCTGGTGGATTCCTGGGTGTACACCTCGGTGTTTTCTCCAGAACCTGCGTTGCAGCAAGCCGCCCGCTTCCTGATCCGGGCCACGGCCCAGGCCCTGGGCATCCATCTTGCTTCCATCCATGAGTTTTACATGGGCCGCGGCCGCGGCGAATACGGCGGCTTCACCGTGCCCGCCATGAACCTGCGCGGCCTCACCTACCACAGCGCCCGCCGGGTGTTCCGTGTGGCCAAGGAGATGGATGCCGGCGCCTTCATCTTTGAAATCGCGCGTACCGAGATCAGCTACACGAACCAGCCGCCCGACGAGTACGCCACCAGCATCCTGGCCGCGGCCATCAAGGAAGGCTACGAGGGCCCGGTGTTCGTTCAGGGCGACCACTTCCAGGTGCGCCTCAAGGCCTATAAGGAAAACCCCGAGGCCGAGATCCAGGCCCTCAAGGACCTGATCCGCGACGCCCTGGCCGCCGGCTTCTACAACATCGACATCGACGCCTCCACCATGGTGGACCTGGACAAGGAAGACCTGAAGGAACAGCAAGAACCTAACGCCGAACTCACCGCCCTCTTCACCCGTTACATCCGCGAAACCGAGCCCGAGGGCATCGTCACCTCCCTGGGCGGCGAAATTGGCGAGATCGGGGGCCGCAATTCCACCCCCGAGGACCTGCGGGCCTTCATGGACCAGTACCTGCCCAAGATCGGCGATCTGCCGGGCATCAGCAAGATCTCGGTGCAAACCGGCACCGTGCACGGCGGCGTAGTGCTGCCCGACGGCTCCCTGGCCCAGGTGAAGGTGGACTTTGATGTGCTGGAAGCCCTCTCGCGGATCGCCCGCGAGGAGTACGGGCTGGCCGGGGCCGTGCAGCACGGGGCCAGCACCCTGCCCGAGGAGGCCTTTTCCCTGTTCCCCAAGGTGGAAACCGCCGAGGTACACCTGGCCACCCAGTTCCAGAACATCATTTACGATAGCCCGGAACTGCCCGAAGACTTCAAACGCACCGTGTACGACTACCTGTTTGACAAGTACGCCGACCAGCGCAAGCCCGGCGAAACCGACGAGCAGTTCATCTACAAGAACCGCAAACGGGGCTTCGGCCCGTTCAAGTGGGAATGGTGGACCCTTTCCGAGGATATCCTGAACCCCATCATGGACCGGCTGGAACAGAAGTTCCGCACCATTTTCCGCGAACTGAAGGTGGCCGACACCAAGAACCTGGTGGTCCAGAAAACCCCCATCGTGCCCATGCAGCTGGAGGTACCGGAATCCTTGCAGGCAGGAGGTGAGCAGGATGGCTGAGCAAAAGACCCTGGGCATCCTGGTGGGCGGCGGCCCGGCTCCGGGCATCAACGGCGTGATCAGTTCGGCTACCATCGAGGCCCGCAACCGCGGCCTGCGGGTGCTGGGCTTCTATGAGGGGTTCCGCTGGCTCATGCAGGATCAGCCCCTGGAGGAGGGTGTGCACTACCGGGAACTGCAGATCCGGGATGTCACCCGGATCCATGTGACCGGCGGCTCCCTGCTCCGCACCTCGCGCGCCAACCCCACCCGCGACAAGAAACTGCTGAAAACCGTGGTGCGTAACCTCCAGAGCCTGGGGGTCAATTACCTGCTCACCATCGGCGGCGACGATACCGCCTTTTCCGCCTCCAAGGTGTACGAGGCCTCGGGCGGCGAGATCGCCGTGGTGCATGTGCCCAAGACCATCGACAACGACCTGCCCCTGCCCGACTACATGCCCACCTTCGGCTTTGAAAGCGCCCGCCATCTCGGCACCCTGCTGGTGCAGAACCTGATGGAGGACGCGCGCACCACACAGCGCTGGTACATTGTGGTGGCCATGGGCCGCGAGGCCGGCCACCTGGCCCTCGGCATCGGCAAGGCCGCCGGCGCCACCCTCACCCTGATCCCCGAGGAGTTCACCGAACCCCCGGTGGACCTCGGCTTCGTGGTGGACACCATCATCGGCTCTTACGCCAAGCGCAAGGCCGAGGGGCGCCACTACGGCGTCGTGGTGGTGGCCGAGGGCATCGCCGAGAAACTGGACCCCGAATCTATTGAAACCTGCGGCGATCTGCAGCGGGACGAACACGGCCACCTGATCCTCTCCGAGATTCCCCTGGGCCAGATCCTGAAGGAGGCCATTGAGCGGGAACTGGCCGAGCTCGGCATCAAAAGCCGCTGGGTGGAACAGGAGATCGGCTATGTGCTTCGCTCTGCCCGGCCCATCGCCTTTGACATTGAGTACACCCGGAACCTGGGCTATGGGGCCATCAAGTTCCTGCTCCAGGGCGGCACCGGCGCCATGATCGCCTTCCGCCGGGGGATGCTGCATCCCCTGTACTTTGACGACATCATGGACCCGCGCACCGGCCGCACCCGCGTCCGCCTGGTGGACACCAAATCCGAAAGCTACGAGGTGGCCGCCCACTACATGATCCGACTGCGGAAGGACGACTTTGAGAACGAGGACCTGGTGCAGGCCATGGCTCAGGCCCTGAACATGGACCGCGACGCCTTTGTACGGCGCTTCAAGCGGGTGGCCGTGCCTGAACACGGCCGGTGAAGCACGCATGGCTTCGGCGAAGCCCAACATCAAGGCCCTGGGGTACCGCGATCTCTTGCGGGAAATGCGGCAGCGCGGCCAACCCGGCTACCGGGCCCAGCAGGTGTACCAGTGGCTCTACCAGAAGGCCGTGCTGGACTTCGCCGAGATGAGCAACCTGCCCAAAACCCTGCGGCAGGAGCTCGCCAAAGCCTACGAGATCGGCACCCTGCGGGTGCTGCAGCGGGCGGTATCCCGGGACGGCACCGTCAAGTTCCTGCTGGAACTCCCGGACGGCCACCGGATTGAGTCGGTGCTCATTCCGGAGGGCAAACGGCGCACCGTGTGCGTGTCCTCGCAGGTGGGCTGTGCGATGGGCTGCGCCTTCTGTGCCACCGCCCGGCTGGGGTTCACCCGCAACCTGGAGGCCTGGGAGATCGTGGAACAGGTGCTGGTGGCCCAGCGCCACCTGTGGGAGGTGGGCGATCCCCGACCCGTGACCAATGTGGTGTTCATGGGCATGGGCGAGCCGCTTTTGAACCTGCCGGCCGTGCTGCAGGCCATCCGCATCCTGAACAGCGACCACGGCCCCAATATCGGGGCCCGCAAGATCACGGTGTCCACGGTGGGCGTGGTGCAGGGCATCTACGAACTGGCCGGGGCCCCGGTGCAACTGAAACTCGCCCTTTCGCTCCACACGGCGATCCAGGAGAAACGGGAACAGATTATCCCCCTGGCCCGGAAGGTGGGCCTCAAGGACCTCAAGCGCGCCCTCTTTACCTTCTACCTGCAGAAACGCCGGTGGGTGACCCTGGAGTACATCCACCTGCCGGGCTTCAACGACACCGAGGAAGACATCCGGGCGCTGCAGCGGTTCCTGGGCGACATGCCCGCCAAGATCAATGTGATCCCCTACAACCCGTTCCCGGGAGGCCCGTTCCGGGCACCCACGGAGGAGGAGTTCCAGGATTTCATCCGGCGGCTCCGCCGCCTGCCCTATACGGTGACCCCGCGGGTGCCGCGGGGGCGCGACATCATGGGGGCCTGCGGCCAATTGGCCCTGCACCAGGTGCGGCTGGAATCCGTTAAACCCGTGGTCTATACGCCGGATTCACCACCGGCCTGAAGCCCCGCTTCCACCATCCGGCGGAACTGGAGGGCGTTCCGCGGGGCGTACCCTCTGTAGTCGTTGTTGAAGTAGGCAAACACCTGCCTCCCGGCCGCCAGGTGGCGCCGGGCGAAGTCGGCAAAGGGCTCCAGATCCCGGTCGGTGAAGAGGTCGCGGTACCAGCGTTGAACCCCGTGGAACCGCAGGTACACGAAGTCGGCCGTTGCTGCGAACACCGAAGGCAGGCCCGGGGCCAGGGCCACGCACAGGGCCACCCCCAGGTCCCTCAGGACCTCCGGCATATCGGGCAGGGCGAGCACTTTGGGGTTCCGGAACTCAAAGGCCAGCCGAAGGCCGCCGCACCGGCGGCGGATGGCCCGGAGCAGATCGGGGTCCCAGGGCGCCTCCGGCGGAAACTGGAAAAGCAGCACACCCAGGTGTTGGCCCAGGAGCCGGGACCGCTGGCAAAAGAGGTGGGTCAGATACTCCCGGCTGGAGGGTTTCGTGGGCCGATGGGTGATGGCCCGCGAGGCTTTCAGGGTGTACAGGAACCCCTCCGGCGCCTGTTCCCGCCAGGCATGCAGGGTTTTCTCTGTGGGCAGATGGTAAAAGGTGTAGTTGATTTCCACCGTGTTGAAGTGCTGCAGGTAAT
>WGAB01000315.1 GCA_015489295.1 Caldifarciminota bacterium | reverse complement strand
CTGCAGGACCGGGTGTTTTACCTGGACTGGCGCTGGACTGCGCAACGCCGCTCCCTGCCGCCGGATTTCCAGAGCCGCGTGGCCCGGGAGTTTCCCGAAGGCCGGGAACTCCTGAACACCCTGGAACAACTGCTGGACAGGCTGCGCACGCCGGATCCCCTGGGCCTGGCATCCCCCGTTTCCCTGGAACGCCCCGCCATCCAGGGCCTGTCCCGCCTGCCGGATGAAGAGGTGCTGGCCGAGGCCCGGCGGGTGCTGGAGCAGATCCTGCTGGACCTCCTGGAGGAAACCCCATGATCCTGCACCGCCTGCGACTCCGAAACTTCCGTCGCTTTGATCGGGAAGCCGAGTTTGAGTTTTCCGAGGGCATCAACCTGATCACCGGCCCCAACGAGAGCGGCAAAACCTCGCTGGTGCTGGCCGTGCCCTTCGCCCTGTTCACGCCCCACCGTTCGGGGTCTGCCGTGCGCGCGGTGCAGCCCTTCGGCCGCAGCACCCTCAAGCCCTTCATTGAGATGGAGATCGGCCTCCAGGGCAAAAGGTACCGGGTAACCAAGGATTTCGGGCAACCCCTGAGCCGACTGGAGATGTACAACCCGGCCGACCGAGACTGGCGCACCCTGGCCGAGGGACGGGAGGCCGACGAGTGGTTGGCGCAGCAGTTTGAAACCGAGCTATCATCGCGTTTGCACGGCTTTCCCACCGAATGGGGCCTGGCCCGGGCCCTGTGGCTCGTGCAGTTTCCCGGGCTGAAAGCGGCACCGGTTTTGCGCCCGACCCGGCTCCAAAAGGTGCATGTGCAGGTTTCCCCGCAACTCCAAACCCTCCTGACCCGGCTGGAACAGGCCCTGGGCGAGTACCTGACCCCCAAGGACCGAAGGCCCAGAGCCGGCGGCCCCCTGCGGTCGCTTCTGGACGAAGTGGCCACCCTCCGGCAAAACCTGCAGGAACTGGAGCAAACCCTCGGGAAAATGGCCGAACACCAGCGCAGGCTGCGGGCACTGGAACAGAAAGAGCAGGAAAAGACGCGGGCTCTACAGGAGATTGAAAAGCGCCTGGAGCAGGTGGCCCGGGAGGCCGACCGGGCCGAGGAAATCGGCCGGGAACTGGAGAAGTTGCAGCTCAAGATACAGCCGGCCGAGCAGCAGTGGCGGCGCCTGGAACGCCTGCAGCAAACGGTCAAAAAGCGCATAGAGGCCTTTCGTAAAGCCAGGGAAACCGCGGCCCGCCTGGAGGCCGACCTCCAGAGGGCCAGCGCGGAACTGGATCAGGCGGACCAGGCCGTAGAACACCTGCGGCAAAAAGTGCGCGAACTCCGTGAAACACAGCAGGACCTGCAGAACGAACGCAACGAACTCCAGCGGCTTCGGAACTACTACCTTCTGCAGCAGCAACGGCAGGGCCTGCAGGAAAAGTTGAAAACCCTGGCCCGCCTGGAACGGCAGATCCAGGAGGCGCGGAAACGGCTCCAGGGGTTCCGGAGCGAGGAACTCCAGCAACTCCTGAAGGAACTGCGAGAGGCCCAGGAAACCGAGCGCGAAGCCCACGCCCGGCTGGAGGGCCTGGCCCTGAAGCTGACCCTGGAGGCGCAACAAGACCTGCAGGTGCTCCTCAACGACCGGACTCTGAAACTCTCCAAGGGCCAGCGGACGGATCTCCGGGCCGAGCCCGGCCTTTCCCTGGAAATCCCGGGAGTCCTTCGCCTGAGCCTCGCAGCGTCCGGGCAGAAACTCCGGGAGCTCCAGCGGCAAATCCAGGAGGCCCAGAAAAAACAACGGGAGATTCTGAGCTCGGCAAATGTGGAGTCCCTGGAAGACCTGGAGGCCCTGCTGCAGGGGGTGCGGCAGGCCGAGGAAGACCTCCGACACCTGGAACAGAAGCGCAGGGACCTGCCCGACCGGGAAACCCTGCGACAGGAACTGCTGAAACTGGACCGGCAACTGCAGGGCGTGGCCGAAAACCTGCCCGATCCGGAGGAACTGGACCTGAGGATCCGCGCCCTGGAGCAGGAACTCCGGCGTGTGGAAGGCAATCTGGAACAAGCCGAGGCTAAGTTGCAGGAGGCCGAAGAGAATCAAAAGGCAGCACGGGAACAGAAGGAGAAGCTCCAACAGGAAAAGACCGAAGCCGAAGCCCGGCAGCGCGCCCTGTGGCAGGAGATCGTGGAACACCTGGACCGGTACTGGCCGCCGGACCGGGCCCCCGCACCCCGCGACCTGGACCTCGCCCTTGACGCCCTGGCCGAGGAATTGCAGGCAGCCCAAAGGACGGTGGAAGAACTCCGGCGTCGCCAGCACGACCTGGAACAGCAACTGCCCGAGGCGTCGCTGCTGCAGCGGTTAGAACGCCTGCGCCAGAAACGGGAAGATCTCCAGCGGGAACTCCAGGACCTGCACGAGGAATACCTCCGCGTGGAAACCGGGCTGGCGGTGTTCCGACACCAAAATCCTTACCTCCAGGAACAGCAACTCCGGCAGCGCTACGAAGCGCGCCTGGAGGAACTTCGGACCCTGCAGCGCCGCACCGAGGCCCTGCTGCTTCTGGAACACCTGGTCCGCACCCAGCTTCAACACCGCACCCAGGCCCTGGATCGGCACCTGGCCCGGCGGGTGGAGGAACTGTTGCACAGGATCACCGGCGTATACCGGCCGGTACGGGTGGAGGAAGCCCACTGGGTGGTAGGCTTCCCCGAGGAGGCCGAACCCCGGGACGATCAAACGCCAGACCTCGTGCTCTCCAGCGGCACCCTGGAACAGTTTGCCCTGGCCCTGCGCCTGGCCTACGGCCTGGCCCTGGCCGAAACCGGCGACCGGCAGATGGTGGTGCTGGACGATGCTCTGGTGTTCAGCGACGACGAGCGCTTCGAGCGGATCCTGGGCCTATTGGAAAGCCTGGCCGACCGGCTCCAGTTCCTGATCCTCACCTCCCGGCCCGAGCGGTATACGGACCTCCAGGCCCACCGGATCAACCTGCAGGAGCTGTAGGGCAGCCCCTCAGGCCCCGAAACCCGCATAAAATCGGCAAAAATCCGGCTTGAGCATTGACCTTTTCCGGCAATTCGGGTAAAATTCAACTGCATGCGCTGTTTTCTGGCCGTTGAGGTGCCCGAAGACCTGAAACAGAGAATTTACCGGGCACTGGAACCCCTCAGGCAGAAGTTTCCCGAGCTGAAGTGGGTGAAACCGGAAAACTACCACATCACGCTCCGGTTTCTGGGCGAGGTGCCGGAAACCTTTCCGGACCAGAGCCACCCCCTGCTCGGCGAAATCGCCCGGAAACACCGCCCCTTCTCCCTGAAGGTCCACGAACTCGGCGCCTTTCCCCACCTCACCCAGGCCCGCGTGCTCTGGCTCCGGCTCAACGGCGACCTGGAACCCCTGCACGACCTGGCCCGCCAGGTGGAACAGGCTGTGCAGCGCCTCGGCCTGCCACCGGAAACCCGCGACTTCAAGGCCCATCTGACCGTGGCCCGCGCGCGCCGTCCCGTGTACCTGCGGAACCTCCCCCTGCCCGACCTGGCAGGCGCAGCCTTCCCGGTCCGCGGGTTCACCCTGTTCCAGAGCCAGCTCCATCGCCAGGGCCCCACCTACACCCCACTCCGGAGGTATCGGTTCCATGACTGAGACCCTGCTGCGGATCGCCCGGGCCGTGCTGGACCGGGAATGTAAGGGCATTCGGCAACTCCTGGACCAGCTGGACGGCCCGCTGGGCACGGCCTTTGCCGAGGCCGTGCAGGTCATCAAAAACGCCCGGGGCCGCGTGGTGGTCACCGGCCTGGGCAAATCGGGCATCGTGGCCAAGAAGATCGCCGGCACCCTCACCTCCCTGGGCACCCCGGCCATCTATGTGCATCCCACCGAGTCGCTGCACGGCGACCTCGGCATCGTCAGCCCCGATGACGTGGTGCTGGCGGTATCCAAAAGCGGCCGTTCCGACGAGTTCCAGGTGCTGATTCCACTCCTGAAACGCCGGGGGCTCAAGATCATCGCCATCACCGCCGATCCCAACTCCGACCTGGCCCGCCAGGCCGATGTGGTGCTGAACATTGGAGTTCGGGAGGAGGCCGACCCCATGAACCTGGTGCCCACGGTGTCCACCACCGTGAGCATGGCCCTCGGCGACGCCCTGGCCATCGCCCTGCTCTACGAAAAGGATTTCCGCCTGGAGGATT
>WGAB01000314.1 GCA_015489295.1 Caldifarciminota bacterium | reverse complement strand
CGCCAGGTCACCTCGGGAGCCAGCCGATAATTCACCGACACGAAGATGTAACCATCGCTCAGAAAGGCATTGTCCTTGTAATCTACCTGGCTCTTGTCGCCGGCCTGCCAGGCGCCTCCGTGAACATACATCATCACCGGCAAGGGAGCAGGAGGGCTCACCTGGGGCAGATACAGGTCCAGTTTTTGAAGCGGGGAACCGCCGGGCACATAGGGGAGGTCTTTGAGGATGATCTGCCCATGCACCCAGCCGGTGAGCACCAGCGGGATCAACCCTGCGGCAAACCTCCTGGCGCTGCTCATGGCTTTGAAAGCCTGTCGCTCCCCCCTTGGCCCAAGGATTGCGCGGGACTCAGGGTGAAAGGTCGGTCCGCAGCCGCCGCACCTCTTCCAGCACCTCGGGGTTCACCAGGGCCGAAAGGTCGCCCGGCGGCTCGCCCAGGAACACCCGGCGAAGCACCCGGCGCATGACCTTGGCGTTGCGGGTTTTGGGCAGGTCGGGCAAAAAGTACACGGCAGCGGGCTTCAGAGCCTTTCCCATCCGATCGGCGATCCAGTTCTGGATCTCGTGGGCCAGATCTTCCGAGGCCTCCCGGCCCGGCCGGAGCACGACGAACACCACCGGCACCTCGCCCTTTACCGGATGGGGCACGCCGATCACCGCGGCCTCCTGCACCGCCGGATGTTCCACAGCCACGGACTCCATTTCCGCCGGTCCCAGGCGTTTTCCAGCCACCTTCAGGGTATCGTCGGCTCGGCCCAGGATGTAGAAGTAGCCCTCGGCATCCCGCAGGGCCAGGTCGCCGTGGTCCCAGAGCCCTTCAAAGCGTTGCCAGTAGGTTTGGAGGTACCGCTCGGGCTCCTGCCAGAACCCCCGGGTCATACCCGGGTTGACATTCCGGATCACGAGGTAGCCGGGCTCTCCGACCACCGGCCGGCCCTGTTCGTCCACCACATCGGCGTCTACGCCGGGCACCACCGTGTTAAAGGAAGCGGGTTTGAGGGGCCGCAGCACCACGCACCCCAGGATGCCACCGGAAATCTCGGTGCCGCCGGAATAGTTGATGATCGGCGCGCGCCCCTTGCCCACATGTTTCAGGGTCCAGAGCCAGGGCTCGGGGTTCCAGGGTTCACCGGTGGAACCCAGGATTCTCAGGTGTTCCAGGGGATAGCGGTTCGGAATCTCCTCGCCGTGGGGCATCACCGCCCGGATGAGGGTGGGCGCCAGCCCGGCCACGGTCACACCGTGGCGCTGCCACAGTTCCCACAGGCGGCCCGGATGCGGATGGGTGGGCGAGCCCTCGTAGAGCACCATGGCCGCGCGGTTCAGCAGGCTGCCCAGCACGAGCCAGGGCCCCATCATCCAGCCGATGTCGGTGAGCCAGTACAGGCGGTCGCCGGGCCGCAGGTCAAACAGGTGATAGAGGTCCTGGGCCGCCTTCAGGGGGAAGCCGGCGTGGACATGCACCGTGCCCTTGGGGCGGCCGGTGGTGCCGGAGGTGTAGATGAGCATGAAGGGATGGTCGGCGGCAAAGGCCGGGGGCCGCGGCACAGGCCAGCGGGCCGGAGGCAGCCGCTCGGGCAGCCACACCTCGCCGGGCCGGAGGCGGGGCGCTTCGCCGCGAAACGGGGCCACCCACAGGTCCACGGCCGGTTCCAGGCTCTGGATCGCCTGGCGGGCGGTCTCCAGGAGGGGCACCGGCCGGCCGTTCCGAAGGAACCCGGGCACGGTCAAAAGGAGCCGGGCACCGGAGGCCTGGAGCCGGACCCGGATGGCCTCAGGCCCGAACCCCGAGAACAGGGGCACCACGATGGCTCCGATCCGGGCCACGGCCAGCAGGGCGATCGCCACCTCGGGGATCATGGGCATGAGCAGGCCCACGCGGTCACCGGGCTGCACGCCTGCAGCCTCTAAGGCCCGGGCCCAGCGGTCCACCTCCTGGAGGAGTTCCTGGTAGGTGAGGCGCCGCATTTCGCCGTCCTCTCCCTCCCACACCAGGGCCAGGTCCCGGGCATGGCCGTCGGACACCGGGGCATCCAGTGCGCTTTCCGTCAAATTGAGTTCTCCGCCCACGAACCACCGGGCCCAGGGTTTGCCCCGGGAGAGGTCCAGCACCTGCTGAAACGGCCGACGCCACACCACCTTCAGGTCTTCCAGGGTCCGTTGCCAGAAGCCCTCGGGGTCCTGTAGCGACCAGGTGAGGAAATCGTCGTAGGAGGCGAACCCGTAGCGCTGGAGAATCCGGGCCAGGTTGGACGACTCCTCGGCCCAGCGGGGTGGATGCCAGGCCGGCGGCAAATCCTGCAATCCGGATACCTTCCTGGGGTCACGCATCAGCCTAATGGTACAGGTTCACCGGTCCGAAGGTGCGCCCTATAATTGCGAACTTGGAGGAACGGCTGTGGGCAGCAGTGTTCTCTGGCTTGTGGGTTTGCTCTTTGCCCAGGCTTCCGGCCTGCGCGGGGTGGTACTGGACCGCAACACCCGGGAGCCGGTGATCGGAGCTGGCATCTCAGAAATTCACCACCGCTACGGCACCTACACCGACATCAACGGCACCTTCGTGCTGCCCCGGGGCCGGATCGGCGACACGCTGGTGATCACCCATGTGGCGTACCGGCCCGAAACCCTGCGCGTTCGGCACACCACCCTTCGGATCCATCTGACCCCCAACCCCTATGTGATGCCTCCGGTGGTGGTCCAGGAAACCCCCTTCACCCAGCGGCTGAAGACCACGGGCACGGTGTACATCCGCCGGGGCCAGGAACTGGAGCACCTGGGCTGGGAGGAACCCTGGCGCGCCATCACGGCGTTTCCAGGGGTGGTGACCGGCCATGTGCGGGGCGGCCGACTGGAGGAAAATGTGGTCACCCTGGACGGCGCCCCCATCGTGGACAATGTCCGGCGGGAAGTGGTGTTCCAGGTGCCCAGCTGGGCAATCCAGCAGATGCAGTTCCGGACCAGCGGGTTTGAGCCCGAGTACGGCGATGTTTCCGCGGGCCTGGTGCTACTGACCAGCAAGAAAACCGGCTTACGGCCCTCCTTTCGGGGGTCCATCAAGGCCGACCTCACGGCACCGCCCCTGGGCGACCCGTACCGGGAGTACCAGGTGGGCGCCTTCTTCTCGCATCCTCGCGGGTTCGTGAGCCTTTACGGCACGGTGAGCGGCACCCGGTTCTGGAAATACTGGCGCTCGGCGCGCCCCTATCCCATCCATGCCTCGGTGGACTACCTGGCCAACTACACCCTGTCGTGGCACCGGCATCTGTGGGTGCTGCAGGGCCTGGGTCACTTCTCCCGCTGGCGGGAATACGAGCACCGCTGGCGGTACTACCTGCAGGGGCTGCCACTGCGGCAGCGCGAGAGCCACCGCTGGGGCCTCCTGTATACCGGCAACCTCAGCGACCGCTGGGGCCTGGACCTCACCCTGCTGGCCTATGTGCTGAACTACCAGGTGCTGGGCAAAAAGATGGACGAGTACAACCTGGACTACGAACTGGATTCTCTGGGGTTCGTGCGGAACGGCGACAAGCCGATCTGGACCGACCGCTTTCAAACCCGCTGGTTCGCCAAGGCCAAGGTGCACTACTTTTCGCCGAAGGTGCTGGCTTACGCCGGCGCGGAACTGAACACCTACGACCTCTACAACCGCACCATGGACATCTACCTGGACTGGCAACCCGGCTACAACTTCTGGTCGGCCCTGGTGTACCTGAACCACTACCATTACCGGCCCTACAGCCAGGCCCTGTTTGCCTCCCTGAAGTTCCGCGACGGTCCAGACATGGTGCACCTGGGCCTCCGGTACGACCGGTTTCAGCCCCGTGCCCGGCGCCCGGCCGTGGAACTGCCGCCGGAATGGCCTCCGCCCGAGTGGATCTACGATTCGCTGCCCATGGTGCCGGCGTCGCCCAAGGCCCAGTGGAGCCCCCGCGTGGGCATCATCCATCGGGCCCGGCACTGGATCATCCGGCTGAACTACGGCATGTACTTCCAGATGCCCGAGTTCCAGTACCTGTACAGCAACCCCACCTACAATGTGCATCGGGGGTTCCTGGCCCTGGTGGGCAACCCCGACCTGAAGCCTTCCCAAACCCACCTTTACGAGTACTCGGTGATCTGGGCTCCCTCGCCCGAACAGCAGGTCCAGGTAAACCTGTTCCACCGGACCTCCGACCACCTGGTGGACGCCCTGCGCATCCTGCCCGATACCGCCACCTACACGGACCTCGCCGAGGGCTACACCGTGTACGACGACGTGGGCGAGGCCTCCACCACGGGCCTGGAGGTTTCCTGGGAGGGGTACCGCCCCGGTCTCTCCTGGACCCTTTCCTACACCCTGATGCGCGCCCTGGGCACCTACGGCTACTGGCTCCAGGAAAACCAGTGGCAGGAACTGGAGGGCGTGCGGATTGAGCCCGGCATGCGGTACCCCCTGAGCTGGGACCAGACCCACACCGTCGCGGCCCAGGTGACCATCGGGGACCCCGAGAACCGCTACCTGAGCGTGTACTTCAAGTGGGGCAGTGGCCTGCCCTACTCGCCCACGGGCGGCCCTCCGAACTCCAAACGCCTGCCGCCCAATTATCAGGCCCGGATCGTGGCCGGCTGGGCCTGGCGGTCGCTCCAGTTCCGCCTGCGGATAGAGAACCCGCTGAACCATCGGAATGTGGTCTTCGTGGACGGCCACGGACGGCCCGGCGGCCGGCTCCACGACCCCCGCGGATACTCCGAAGGGAGACGCCTATGGATCGAAACCGTCTGGCAGTGGTAACCCTCGGGCTCCTGGTGCTCCTGATGCCGGGGTGCCTCAAAAAGCAGTCCTGGGAGGTGACCCGGCCTCCCGTGTGGCCCCGGTACCTCGTGGAAGGCACCGTGGTGGACAGCATCACCCACGACCCCCTGGAGCAGGTTGAGGTGACCCTTATACCGGTCCGCTTCCTGTTCCCCGATAGCTTCGACACGCTGGTGGACACCACCGATTACCTGGGCCGCTTTTCCTT
>WGAB01000313.1 GCA_015489295.1 Caldifarciminota bacterium | reverse complement strand
GAGCGTAACTTTCAATGGGGAGATACCGAACGGCCGTATACGCCACATACGCCCCCACCGTGTACACCGCCCCATGAGCCAGGTGAAAGAACCGAACCGTGCGGTAGATGAGGGCGAAGGTGACGGCAATAAGCGAATATAACGAAGATACAAGAGCTATATTAGCTATTATCTGTTGAATCGGCATTTAGTTCCGCGAGCCTTGTTAGCGGTCTGTAGTGATAGGGAGCCCACAACCACCATATCAGAATATAAAAAATCACAGTACAAATCCATAACAAATGGGCCTCGTGCTCTGCAAAGCCGTCAAGACAGAGAAACGTTATCTCTAATGCGGGAATAACGATAAACAAGAAAACTATCATAGTTAAAAGAAGTTCAATATGTACACCCTTCACTCCACGGAGTGACTTTACGATATCCTTAAAGATATAAAAAGCTGCATATGCAATGTGCACGGAAAAGGCTATGTAATACCAAAAGTGGTAGGAGATTGTCCCAAATAACTTAGACAAAAACGAAGCGAGTAAAAAAACCAGATAATAAGACATAGTGAGGTGAAATATCTTTGAAGAAACTACTACGAATTCTCGTACCTTATGCACACCTCTTTCGCCACTTGATATTCTGTTGGACAATGTGTCTAATCGTAGTTGTACGCTCACCAAAAATGAGTACATAACGGTTATGACAATAGTGGGGAGGACTGAAAATATCGTTATAAGAAACGAAAGCAACTGCTCGGGTCCAATCAACAATGTATGTCCCTCCCTTTGCCCATCTTCTTCCCTTCAAATTATTCTGGTGTGTAAACAGCGATGGTTTTGACTTTTCCACTCTTTATAATCCCTATCGCTATTTTTGTGTAAATATCCCTGTTTGCAAGTATTTCTAATTCACCAAATGCACCAGAAAATTTTCTAACTGCCATCAACTTTTCACACCAATTTCCCCCGGATTTATATGAAGCATTAGCTATTATATGGATAATATCCCAAGCATACGCGGCTTCTATTGGGGGATCGTTGTTATATTTCTCTCGGTATAGATGATGGAAATACTTCGCTGATTCATATGTCGTGTCTATAAAAGGATATGTGAAATAGACCCCCTCTATTGATTCCTTACCTGCCAAGTCGCGAAAATTAGGTATATACATTGCTGTATTTGTAAGAACAACGCCTGTATAACCAAGCTCTTTCAACTTTTTCAATGATATTGCCCACAATGGGCCATTGCCAAATATATAAATCGCCTGAGGTCCAGTGCTAATAATTTTTACAAGCGCTGTCTGTATGTCCTCAGGAGATGAGTATGGTTCAATAACTGAAATTTTACCGTTCTTCAGTTCCACAATCTGTTTAAATGATCGTGCTGCACCAAGGCCTGCCTCATCATTTATGTATAAAACACTAAAAGTTTTCAATCTCAAAGTATCCAAAGCATAGCCTGCCAGAATCTCCGCTTCCTTGTCACTCTGGATAAAATGACGGAAAACCCATGAACTTCGCTCAGTTACGTTTGGATATGTCACATCTTGTAAAAATAACACAACTTTGTGTTTTTCTGCAAGTGGAATGAGCGGAATACTAACACGACTCATCGCAGACAAAACTATCGGGACGTGTTGCGTGCTTATAAGTTTATTAAAAGCTAAAACACCCGTTTTGGCATCAAATTTGCTATCTTCATAGTAAACCTCTATTTTTATCCCCTTTTTCTTCAACACATCCTCCGTTGCTAAATCTATTCCATCTTTTATCCATTGACCAAAAATTGATACCTTCCCCGTCAATGGCAGGATTGCACCGATCTTGATCGCTTCGCTCTCGCCCGTCTTCCTCTGCGTGAAGACCAGGGCGAAGAACACAATCGCCACCACGACGACTCCAAAAAGCCACCAGGTTCTCTTCATCGTAACCTCCTTTGTGGTAAAAACCATTTTAGGCAAAGGCTCCCTCTGTGTCAAGTTCGCTCACACACAGTAGATGCGCCAGGACATGGTGACCCACCCCGGGTACTGGAGATAGACCTGCCTCGGGTACCGGACCTTGAAGCGCTGGACAGATTCTTAAAAATGTGCGGCCCGGTAGATGAGCGGATAGAGGGACTCAGGAAAGGAGGGATGCCGCCATGCTTGGCTATGCACAACTTTACACCCTCACCACCGCGGAGGGCAAGATGGCCCTGAGGCTCAGGATTGTGGAGACCTACCTGGAGTGTGGGAGTCTTCAGGAGACAGCCCGGAGGCTGTCGGTTTCCCGGAACACGGTACGGAAGTGGGTCCGACGTCTCAAGTAGTAGGCTGAAATGTCATTCCTGCTCAGGATCTGGGGTCACCGCTACCTCTACCTCATCCAAGAGTATGTGGGCAGCGTTGCAGGTGTACCCAGTAGGACCTGGCCTAATACTCGCAACCGTTCCACCGGCGGCTTTTGCTCCATCCCTCCCCCAGAAACCAGCCGTCCTGGAGGTCGGCAGAATCCCATCTGCCTTGCAGGTCGGCCACGGCTGTCTTCAGGCCAGGGTGGAGGCTTGACCCCCGGGCCGGTCAAACTGGTGATTTCCGGCAAGTCGGGGCGTAGCGCAGTCCGGTTAGCGCACCAGCATGGGGGGCTGGGGGTCGGTGGTTCAAATCCACTCGCCCCGACTTTTTCATATGAACCTCACGCGTTTCCGCCTCTGGACGGTCCTTGGCCTCGTCGCCCTCCTGGGCATCGCCTGCAACACCCCTGAAGCGTGGAGCAGGCCGGCCGCCGGCTGAGCCCTTCAGCCCACCTCCGGCAGGTGCTTCAGGGCTTCCTGGATGGCCTCGTCGCGGGCCTCGCTGGCCTGCAGGTTGCCCTTCAGGTAATCGTCGTAGGCGGCCAGGTCAAAGTGCCCGTGGCCCGACAGATTGAAGAGGATTACCCGGTGCACGCCCTCCTCCCGGGCCCGCAGAGCCTCGTCGCGGGCCACCTTGATGGCGTGGGCGGACTCGGGCGCCGGCACAATGCCCTCGGCCTGCACGAACTCGTGGGCCGCCTGGAACACTTCCACCTGCTGCACGGCCACAGCCTCAATGTACCCTTCGCGGTACAGCAAGGACACCAGCGGGGCCATGCCGTGGTACCGGAGGCCGCCGGCGTGCACCGGGGGTGGCATGAACCGGTGGCCCAGGGTGTACATGGGCAAAAGCGGCGTCAGCCCTGCCGTGTCGCCGTAGTCGTAGGCGTACACGCCGCGGGTGACCGAGGGCGCGGCCCGGGATTCCACAGCGATCACCCGATACTTTTGCTGGCCCTCGCGGAGCATCTCGCCGATGAAGGGAAAGGTGAGGCCGGCGAAGTTGGAGCCGCCGCCGATGGCGCCGATCAGGATGTCCGGGGCCTCGCCCACGAGTTCCATCTGCTTTTGGGCCTCCAGGCCGATGACGGTCTGGTGCAGCAGCACATGGTTCAGCACGCTGCCCAGGCTGTAGTGGGTATCCGGGCGGCCGGCGGCGTCTTCCACGGCCTCGCTGATGGCGATGCCCAGGCTGCCGGGGCTCTCGGGGTCCACCTTCAGGATGCGGCGGCCCGCCTCGGTTTGGTCACTGGGGCTGGGGATGACCTCGGCGCCGAAGAGTTCCATGAGCACGCGGCGATAGGGCTTCTGCTCGAAGCTCACGCGCACCATGTACACCCGGCATTCCAGGTCAAAGAGGCGGCTGGCAAAGGCCAGGGCGCTGCCCCACTGGCCGGCGCCGGTTTCGGTGGTGAGCCGCCGCACGCCCTCCTCGCGGTTGTAAAAGGCCTGGGGCACCGCCGTATTGGGCTTGTGGCTGCCCACCGGGCTTACGCCCTCGTACTTGAAGTAGATGTGGGCCGGGGTCTGGAGCACCTGTTCCCAGCGGCGGGCCCGGATCAGGGGCGTGGGTCGCCACAGCCGGTACGCCTCGCGCACGGGCTCGGGGATGTCTACCTCGCGGTCGCGGGAGACCTCCTGTTCAATGAGGGCGCGGGGGAACAGCGGCGAGAGGAAGTCCGGGCCGATGACCTCGCCGGTTTGGGGGTGCCGGGGCGGTTCCGGCAGCACCGGCAGATCGGCCACCAGGTTGTACCACCGTTTGGGCAGGTCCTGCTCCGACAGCAACACCTTCATGGCAAACCTCCTTTTGAAGGCGGGACCGGTTCCCCGGTGCCCGCAGCGTTTGTCGGCCGGTTTGGGCCATAAAAAACGGCCCCCGGTTCGTAGGAACCGGGGGCCGGTAGCGTGCCGTTTCCGGTGGCCTCAGCAGACGCCACCCGGACCCCCGCGCCTGGGCCACCACCAGCTGCCCATCGCCTGGCGCAGAGAGCGGGTCTGTTGCGTCTGCCGTTCCATCAGGCGTTTATGGTGGGGTGGCTTCCGAGAAAAGTCAAGGCAGCGCCTCACCCCCACCTCAATCCTCCCCCGGAGGGGGAGGAAGTTGTTGAACCGCAAGGAGTTAGACATAATCGGCCCCTGAGGGGAAAGTTGTTGGGTTGCATATCTTAGAGAGAATCGCACACTGTGGCCTTTGCCTGAGGAAGGAAGTTGTTGAACGGCAGAGGCTTAGAGATGATCTTCTTTGCGGGGGAGGAAGTTTTTGAGTGGCAAGATGTTGGCAATGATTTTCCCAGAGATGATCCAACCTTGAGCCTCTACCTGGGGAAGGAAGTTGTTGGACCGCAAGGACTTAGAATCTGATCCCGGACTCTCATTCGTCCCCGCCCCTGGCGGGCGGGGATTGAGGGGAGGGGGTTTTCAAGGCTTCCAGAATCTTCTGCAACACGCCGTCAATGTTGTGGAGAACCTCGGGATTCCAGAATCGCAGAACACGAAATCCCATCTCCTGCAGAATGCGATCCCGTTCCCGATCGCGCATCCGTCGGCGTGCATGCTGGCCGCCGTCCACCTCAATCACCAATCGTTTTTCGTAGCAGACAAAATCCACGATGAAGGGCCCCACGGGTTCTTGCCTGCGGAACTTTACCCCCAGCGACTTCCGGCGAAGTTTGCTCCAGAGAAGACGCTCGGCGTCGGTCATGTTCCGCCGTAGGAGGCGGGCCAGGCGAGTTTTCCTTGACTTCACAGGAAGAGGTTACGGGAAATGGCTGTCGGCCTCAAGGATTCACCCCCACCTCAATCCTCCCCCGGAGGGGGAGGAAGTTGCTGAACTTCAGGGGCTTAGAGGTGACCCTAAAGACCCTGCCCTACCGCGCCAGGCGGAGGCCGAGGGAGACGGTGCGGGGTGGGCCTAGGTGGGCCGGGTTCTTGGCGTAGTCCTCGGTGCACACCCCGACGCCGCCGTACTGCCCCGGATCCCAGGGGTCGCCGGTGCGGGAGTACACGAACCGGGCGTTCCGGTGGTTCGTGGCGTTCTGCACCACCAGGAAGGCCTCCAGCCGATGGCCCAGCAGGTGCACGGTCCTTTGCAGCCGTAGGTCCAGGCTAAAGGTCGGCGGCATCCGGGCCGAGTTCTCTTCCACCACCACGCCCGGAGGCGCGTAGGGCGTGTACGGCAGGCCCGTGGCAAACCGGAGGTTGACCCCCGCGCGGAGGCCCAGGGGCAGGCGGGTTTCCAGGGCCATGCTCAGGGCGTGCCGCCGGTCAAAGTCCAGGTAATACTCCCGGATGGCCTCGGGCTGGCCGGTGTAGGCGTCGTAGAAGCCCTGCAGCGGAAACGAGCGGTTGCCCCGGGCCACCTGCAGGGTATAGG
>WGAB01000312.1 GCA_015489295.1 Caldifarciminota bacterium | reverse complement strand
CCGGCCGCGCTGCATCTTGCGGTACTTGGTGCGTTTCGGCATCCACATGGCCTACTCCACCTCCTCTTCCTCGCGCTGCAGCACATCGCCTTTGTACACCCACACCTTCACGCCCACGGTGCCGGCCTTGGTGAAGGCCGTGGCCTCGGCGTAGTCGATGTCCGCCCGCAGAGTCTGCAGGGGCACGCGGCCCACGCGGTACCATTCCTTCCGGGCGATTTCGGCGCCGCCCAGCCGGCCTTTCACCTGCACCCGGATGCCCTTGGCACCCATCTTCATGGCGAGCTCCACGGCCCGCTTCATGGCGCGGCGATGGGACACCCGCTGTTCCAGGCGGTAGGCGATGTTCTTGGCGATCAGGGGTGCGTCGATCTCCGGGATCCGCACCTCGTTGATGTTCAGGTAGATGCTCTTGCGCCCGGTAAGGTACTCCAGTTCCCGGCGGATGTTGTCGGCTTCCCGGCCCTTGCTGCCGATCACCACCCCGGGACGGGAGGTGTAGATGTTCACGGTCAGGCGATCGGCCGTACGCTCAATGGTCACCCGCGAGAGGCCTGCGTGCTTGAGGCGCTTTTCCAGGTAATCGCGGATCTTGAGGTCTTCGTGCAGGTACTCGGCGATCCTCTTTCCCCGGGCGAACCAGCGGGCCTCCCAGTCTTTAATGACGCCGAGTCGGAATCCGGTTGGATGAACTTTCTGTCCCATGGGTCCTCCTATTCGGCTTCGGCCACTTCAATGGTGATGTGGCTCATGCGCCGGCGGCGCATCACGGCCCGGCCCCGCCACGCCGGACGCCAGCGCTTCAGGATCGGGCCCCGGTCCACCTTGGCGGTCCGCACCACGAGTTCGTCGTCGGGCCGGGCCTCGGCACCGGCCTTCTCGCGGTACGAAGCCACCGCGGCCTTCAGGGCCTTCATGACATGGGTGGACAGGCGCCGCTTGGCGTTGCCCTCCAGGAGCCAGTAGGCCTCACTCACCGACCGCCCGCGGATGAGGTCCATCAGGGGCTTCAGTTTCTTGGGCGAGACCAGCACGAACCTGCGTACGCTTCTTCCCACCATGGCTACCGCATCCTGGCTTTCTGGGCGCCCTTCAGGCCCTTATGGCCCCGGAAGGTGCGGGTCGGGGCGAACTCACCGAGCTTGTGGCCCACCATGTCCTGGGTGATGTACACGGGGATGAACTTGCGGCCGTTGTGCACCTGAATCGTATGTCCCACGAAGTCGGGCGTGATCGTGCTGCGGCGCGACCAGGTTTTGATGACCCGCTTTTCGCCGGTTTCGTTCATCTGCCGGATGCGCTTCAGCAGCTTCGGATCTACATAGGGTCCCTTTTTCAGTGACCTACCCATGCGCTCTCACCTCCGCCGTCTCACAATGAACCGATCGGACGGCTTGTTCTTCTTGCGGGTCTTGCCGCCCTTGGCGGGCTTGCCCCAGGGGCTCACCGGCGGCCGGCCACCCTTGGAGCGGCCTTCGCCACCGCCCAGCGGGTGATCCACCGGGTTCATGGCCACCCCGCGGACGGTGGGGCGGATGCCCAGCCAGCGGCTGCGCCCGGCCTTGCCCAGCACCACGTTTTCGTGATCCACGTTGGACACCCGACCGATGGTGGCCATGCACTTCTGCAGGATCATCCGCACCTCGCCGGAGGGCAGCTGCACATAGGCGTACTTGCCCTCCTTGGAGAGGATCACCGCGGCGGTGCCCGCCGCGCGTACCAGCTGGCCGCCCCGGCCGGGATAGAGCTCGATGTTGTGGATCTCCATGCCCTCGGGGATCTCGGCCAGAGGCAGGTGGTTGCCCAGTTTCAGTTCCGAACCCGGGCCCGACACCACCGTATCGCCCACCTGGATCCCTTCAGGGGCCAGGATGTACCGCTTTTCGCCATCCACGTAGTGCAGGAGGGCGATGAAGGCGGTGCGGTTCGGGTCGTACTCGATGGCCGCCACCTTGGCCGGCACCCCGAACTTCTCCCGGCGGAAATCCACGATCCGGAGCCGCCGCTTGTGGCCGCCGCCCCGGTGCCGGACGGTGATCCGCCCCCGGTTGTTCCGGCCCCCCGTCCGCTTCTTCGGCAACAGCAGCGACTTCTCGGGCTTCTTTTTGGTCAGCACCGAGTAGTCGGTAACCGTCATGAAGCGGCGCGAGGGCGTATAGGGCACAAAGTGTTTTACCGGCATGATCCTCACGCTCCTTCAAACAGCGGAATGGTTTCCCCTTCCTTCAAGAAGACGATGGCCTTCTTGTAGGAACGGGTGCGGCCAGGGGCCCGGAACCGCCGCTTGGGTTTGCCCTTGACATTGATCACGTTGACCTTGCGCACCTTCACCTTGAAAAGGGATTCCACGGCGTGCTTGATCTCGTGCTTGTTCGCATCCCGGGCCACTTCAAAAACGTAGGCGTTGGCCTGCTGCTGCAGGTGCATGCTGCGCTCGGTAAAGATGGGTCGGAGGATGACCTCGCGGGGATCCCTCATTTCAGCCGCTCCTTGAGCTTTTCAATGGAGGCCTGGTCCAGCACTACGTACTCGGCATTCAGCACGTCGTAGGTGTTGGCTTCACCAGCCGTACGGGTGGCCACGCGCGGGAGGTTGCGGGTGGAAAGGTAGAGGTTGCGGTTCACATCGCCGGAAATCAGCAGCGTCTTCTTTTCGGCGATGCCCAGGTTCTGGAGCAGGGTGACCGCGCTGCGGGTCTTGGGGGCGGGAAACTCAAACCCCTCGATGACCAGCACGCGTTTTTCGCGGGCCCGGTCGGACAGGGCCATCTTCAGGGCGAGCCGGCGCACCTTTTTGGGCGGCTCGTACCCGTATTTCCGGGGCCGGGGCGGAAAGGCCTTGCCGCCGCCCACGAAGATCGGCGCGTACCGGTCGCCGTGGCGCGCCCGGCCCAGCCCCTTCTGGGGCCAGATCTTGCGGCCCGAGCCCTTGACTTCGCCCCGGG
>WGAB01000311.1 GCA_015489295.1 Caldifarciminota bacterium | reverse complement strand
CGCGCTCCTCCTTGCCCACGGGCCGGTACCGGCCGGTATCCACCAGGCGCAGGATCTTCTCCTGCACCTCCAGGGGCAGGTCGCCGATCTCGTCCAGCAACACGGTTTGATGCAGATCCAGGATGCCCCTGCGTTCCCGCCGCAGGTCTGTATAGGCGCCGGCGGCGGCCCCGGCCAGCTCCACCCACACCAGCCCCCGTTCCAGGGTTTGCAGTAGCACCACTCCGAATCCTGCATCGCTCCCAAAGGCCCGCCGGTGGATGGCTAAAGCCAGTTGTTCCTTGCCCACGCCGGTTTCGCCGGTGATCAGCAGGGTCACGAACCGTTTGCCGGCCCGGAGCCGCCGAACCACCGCCTCCGCGGTTTGCAGCACCGGCAGCATCCGGGGCGAGGCGGTCCAGAACCCGGCCTCGCCGTAACGGGCGAAGAGTTCCTGCTGGGTCGCCTGCTCCTGGAGTTTCTGCACGAAGAAATCCACCAGGGTTTCCCATTTCACCCTGGAATCCTTTTCCCGGGGATACAGCAGTTCCCGGGGATAGGCGTGCCGGGCCAGGGCCAGCACTTCAGGCTCCAGATACGACGAAAGGAACAGCACCGGACACCGGAGCCCGCGCCGGTTCAGTTCCCTCAGGATGGCGATGCCCTCGCGCACGGGATTGTCGCCCAGGAGGTCTTCGGCCGGCACCCGATCAAACACCAGGTCCAGCACGATCCCCTCGGGCTGCGCCGAAAACCAGGCCTGCATGTCGCGCCAGGAGCGGGCCACCCGCACCTTCCGGCCCCGGGCTTCCAGCAACTCGGCCAGGATCCTGGCCTCCCTGGGTTCATCGTCCACCACCCAGATCTCACCCATGCTCCTGCCTCCACTTCCTGAGCCGGTCGTAATTCACCCGGAACCGGATCTCGCAGCCCGGTTCCCGGGGAATCCGTTCAATTTCACCTACAGCCCGAATGAAATCCAGGAGGTTCGGCGTAAGCCCCCGGCCCCGATCCGTGCCCTTGGTGGAAAAGCGTTCGGTGAAGATCCGGGTCCAGGGGTCCACCGAGATTCCCTCGCCCCAATCGCGGATCCGGGCCTCCAGGCCTTCGGCGGTCAGGACCAGTTTCACCTCCACCTTCCGACGCTCCTCCCCCAGGGATTCCACGGCCTCGGCGGCGTTTCGCAGGGTCTCCTCAAAGAGCCGCACCAGGGGCGCCCGGGTTTCCGCGGGCAGGCACGGCGGTAACACGGCGTCGCGGTCCTCCAGGGTGTAGGAAAAGGAAACCCCGGGAAACTGGCTCTGCACGGTCCGCACCGCCTGCTGCAGTTCCTGCAGCAAAAGCCCCCGCACCTCGCGCACCCGGGCCTCCAGTAGCCGCAAATACTGCTGCACCGCCGCAAGATCGCGCCCCTTGAGGGCTCGCAAAAGCCTCTGGTACAGGTACCGACCCGAGCCCTTGATCACCCGGGGCAACAGCGGCACCCGGGGGTCCAGCCCCTCAAAGGCCGGCCGGGCCTGCTTCAGATGCTGGATCAATCCCTCCAGAATCCGGGCCCGCTCCTCGGGCTCCAGCCAATCGGCCTGGATCTTCTTCAGGTTATGGCGCAACCGCGAAACCAGGTTGCCCAGGGTTTCCACATGCCGGCAGGGGGGCTGGTGTTCCACCTGCTGCAGCGCCACCACCCCCACAAAGCCGAGGAGCATCAGGAACGCCGTGCCGATGCCCACCCCGCGGAAAAACACCCAGAGCCAGCCGAGCCACCGGCGATAGGTCAGGTGTCGGAGCACCGTCAGCCGGTGCCGCCGGAAGGCCTCAAGCGACTCAGGCATCAGATACTGGGCCCCCTCCAGGGCCAGTTCAATCCAGCGCAGGTTTTCCTCGGAATACAACGGCCCCGGGCGTTTCCGGCTCCGCCGGGCCGCCGCGAGAATCCCCTGGCGGGCCTCTGGAAACAAAAACCGAACCCTTCCCCAGAACTTGGCCCGGCGGGCCACATTGTACCAGTTGGAATGACCCCAGAACACCATCGCACGGACACCGGGCACCAGCCGGTAGTCCACCACGGTGCCGTACTGGATCCGGCGCCGGTACGGGTGGATCACGGTATAGGGCGACATCAGGTTTGCCAGGTGGTACAGGTCAAACCGCAGGTCGGTGGAAATGCAGAGCAGGAACACCGAGTCCAGGAGGGCCACCTGGCCGTACTCCAGGGGCAGGGTCTCCGACCGCGTCACCCGGCCGTCCCCGGCCCGCAGGAACACCACCTGGCTCCGGGGGAACCGCGCCGTGTCGCCCGCCCCACTGGTCACCGCCACCACCTGGCCCCGGGGCGCGGCAAAGCAGCCCCGCAGGTGGCCGGGCACCTCGGCCTGCCACAGGGGCTCCAGCCCGGGTAGGCGAAGGGCCACCACCCGGGTACGATTGCCCTGCACGCCTCCGTAACCGATGAGCAGGTCGCCCCACTGCACCATCAGGTGATGCAACCGGAAGGGTTCCACCGGCCACGCATCCCGATACCCCCGGGGAAACCGCCGCCGGGCCACAACCCCCTGGGAATCCACCAGCACGATCTCGCCGAAGGACACCACAGCCACCCGGCCCGCCGGCAGGTTCTGGGCCACCAGCACGGGCGAATCCAGGCGCAGCCGCTCTGGGCGGCCGGTCCCCCTCAGGTCCACCCATACCCGTCCAGCGGCCACGCCGTTGACGCTTTCGGTGCCCGTGAACCGGGCGGTGGAATCCCGCAACTCCAGAGGCACCCAGAGCCGGAGCCGCCCCTCCCGGCCGCGATAGATCCCCTGGCGCGTCAGCACGAGCCACCGGTCCCGCAGCACCCCCACATCCTGCAGCGGCATCCCGATCTGCAGGGTATCGCTCCCCTGCACCGCCGCCGTAGCGCCCTGCCAGGGAACCCGCACAAACCTGCCGTCCCGCAGGGCCACCGCCAGGGTGTCGCCCCGCACCGCCACCCCGGCCACAGGCGCCGGGGTCTTGTAAACCTCCACATCAAAGGGGGGTTGAACCCAAAGCAGGAGTGCCAGGAGCCATCCGCTCATCATGCTACAGCGAGGGTTGCAAAGCGGCTGCCACGGGCGGGAACGGGTGCACGCGCCACACCGAAACCCGGTTCCGCCGATCCTGCAGGTACAAAAGCCCCCGGAAGGGATCCAGGAAACCCGCGAGTTTCCAGGGGTGCAGGGGCCAGGCCAGCAGTTTCTTCAGGCCGAAGTGGATATCCCAGGCGTAGAGTTCGCCCCGCGGGGCAGGGGCCCAGGTGATGCCCATCTGGGGATCCTCCCGAAAGGGGCGCCGCTCCAGCATCAGCAGAGCCACGGAATCCGGCCAGATCCACCACGCCTGAGCCCCACGAACCGGCAAACCCCGAACCCGGGGCAACACCACTGAGTCCACCGGCATCATGTGGGTGCCGAGAAGAACCAGGGTGTCCGCTTCCCGGGGCACCCGCGGGCACGGCGGCGTGCGCAGCACCAAGGCATCCCGGTTGTCCGGCCGGGCTAGCATCCGGCGAAGTTTGGGATCGGCGTTGTAGGGGCTCCGGAGCACCAGGTGAAAGGTGGGCCAGGTGGGGCCGGGATCCACCCGGTAAATCCGGGTCTCCTGCATCCAGCCCACTGTCACTTCGGTACTATAGGTCAGCAGCACAAACGCACCCCGGGGCGTGACCACAGGGAACACCCGGCCGTACAGGGTACCGGTGGTCAGGCGTCCCAGCAGGGCGCCGGTGGCACCCCAGATCAAGAGGTCGGCCAGGTTCTCATCCGTCAGGCCCTCGCCCGAGGTGCCGGCCTGGCCGGAATGGGCGGGCACCAGGGTCAGCGCAGGCGGAAAACGGAGAGCCGACGAGGCCATCGGCGCCTTGTTCGCCGGATAGCGGCGCTTCTGGAGTACCCTGCCCCGGCGGTCCAGGAACAGGAGTTCCGAATGATCCCCCAGGTAATACTGGACCCAGATGGTCAAAGGCTTTTCCTTAAAGATTCCGGCGGCAGAAAGGTTGACCTGGGGCCCCTGGGGCGGCGGCAGCGGCACCCTGTACCGGACCCTGCCTGTGGCCATCTCCACAAAGTCCAGGTGCCAGTGGATCCCGGCGGAATCCACGGTTTCATGGAGCACGGCATACACGGTTCGGCCACCGCAGGGAAACACCGACTTGGGGTACCGCCCCACCAGGATCCAGCGGACCCGGCCCCGGGGATCGGCCATGCCTACCCCGTAGTCCTGGGCGAACAGGAACCCCGGCGGATCCTGGGGCGAAAGGGGCACATCCAGGATGCGGAAATCCGGGGGCACCGAAAAGGACCACAGGTACTCCAGGCGCACCGGCTCCGGCGTGGTCCGATAGGCGAAGGAGGCCGCACTGCGGCCCACCCACCGGCTCCCGAGCCAGGCCAGCAGAACCCACACGATGCCCAGCCCCAGGGCCAGGAGCAGGGCCCAGCGCAGCAGAGCCCACCAGTCAACCTCGGATAACGCCCGCCAACCCTTCCGTTTCAAATACCGCCCCCTGTTTCTCAACGCCTGGTGTTAAGATACAGCCCGAATCTCCGCAGGCAAAGCCCCCTTTTCAGGCCTTTCCCCACCGGCATCCCATTTTGAAACCCTCCGCCCGCCCCCGGTTCCAGATTGGGACTCCTCTGGCATTCCCCCGATTTCCCGGCTCCGCCGAAGTTCGGCCCTTCCCCGGTTCCCTAAGTGCCTTTCAAAGCCCCTCGCCCTCTTTTCCGCGATGGCATCCGCTTTGCGAATCCTCACGCAAACCTAAAAGGAGGTTGCTCTATGAAGCGTGGGTTTCAATGGTTGGGCCTTGTGGCCCTGATGGCCGGCATCGCCGGCGCTGCCAAACCCCTCGGGGGCATGCCCCCTACACCCCTCTCCGGCGACTCCTCTAATGTGCGCCTCGTGGGCTCCTGGCCCTTCGGCCCCGCCGAATACGCCGACTTTGATGCCTTCCGTTCCGTAGCCTACCTCGCCTCCGGCAGCGGCGTCGTCATCCTGGATGTCTCCAACCCCTCCGCACCGGCCGAATCCGCCTCCGTCACCCTCCCCGAACGGGTCCGCGCCCTCGCCTACTACCGGCCCGCCCACCTCCTGCTCGTGGCCGACGGCGGCCACGGCCTCTATGTGCTGGATGTCTCCGACCCCTGGAACCCCCAGATGACCACCACCCTCTCCTTCCCGGATACCGTCAACGATGTCACCGTCGCCGGATTCCAGGCCTTCGTCGCCGCTCGCTCCGCCGGCCTCTTCATCGTGGACCTCTCCACACCCTCCAGCCCCACCGTGCTCGGCCAGTTCAACACCCCGGGCCTGGCCTGGCGCGTGGACGCCTCAGACTCCTATGCCTTCGTGGCTGATCGGGGGGCCGGCCTCCGTATCGTGGATGTCTCCAACCCCTCGGCTCCTGTGGAGGTGGGAGCCCTGGATACCCCGGGCGATGCCCGGGATGTGAGCGTGTGGGGCACCCTGGCCTTCATCGCCGACGGCCCGGAGGGCCTCCGCATTGTGGATGTCTCCAACCCCGCCGCCCCCACGGAGGTGGGCCACGCTACCGTGGCCGGCATCACCTACAGCGTTGTCGCCAACGGCACCTTCGCCTACACCACCAACGGCCGGGGGCTGGAGGCCTGGGATGTGAGCACCCCCTCGGCCCCGCAGATGGTCAAGTTCTACGATGCCCCGGGCTGGGCCGTGCACGCCACCCTGGCCGGCGGCTACCTGTACCTCTCCGCCCGCGACGCCGGCCTCCTGGTGCTGGATATGACCGATCCTTCGGGGGTTCAGGAGGTGGGATATTACGATACGAGGCCGGGCTATGGTTATTCCTACGATGTCTTTGCCTCCGGTCACAATGTCTACGTTGTCACAGAGAGTGGCCTTCACATTGTAGATATCTCTGACCCCACCAACCCTCAGGAAGTGGGGTCATACAATACCCCGGACTGGGCCGAGGGCGTCTTCGTCTCCGGCCACTACGCCTATGTGGCCGACAGGTCCTCTGGTCTCCGCATCATTGACGTCTCCGATCCCTCCAACCCCATGGAGGTGGGATCCTACGATACCCCGGGCTCTGCCTGGGATGTCTTCGTCTCCGACCACTACGCCTATGTGGCCGACTACGGCCGCGGCCTCCGCATCCTTGATG
>WGAB01000310.1 GCA_015489295.1 Caldifarciminota bacterium | reverse complement strand
GTCCCTACACGGCCAGCCGACGGCCCCAATTGGGGGTCAACCTCTTTGATGGCCGCCGGTTTTCCTTGGAAGAGAACCGGTTGAACAAAATCCTGGAAACCTTACGCCCCCTGGTGATAGAGGACACCTTCAAGGCCGAAAACACCCCTCTGGTGCTTCGGCTCCGACGGGCTGGTTTGCGCAGCGTGGTGGTAGTGCCCCTGCACCATCAGCAAACCCTGCTGGGGTTGCTGTTGGTGGCCCGTTCGCCGGTGGATGCCTTCTCCCGTCAGGATGTGGAACACCTGGAAGAGTTCGCCCAAACCCTGGCTCTCATCCTTGAAAACCTGCAGCTTCGTGAACGACTGCAGGAAGAGTCCATCACCGATCCCCTCACCGGGCTCAAAAACCGGCGCTATCTTCTGGAACGGGCCCAGGATGAAATCGCCCGTGCACGGCGGAACGGCGACCACCTCTCGGTGATCCTCTTTGACCTCAAAAACTTCAAAGACATTAACGATACCTACGGGCACCTCGTCGGCGACGAAGTGCTCCGAGAGGTCGCCAACCGTTTTAAAACCGCCCTTCGGAAGGGCGATATCCTCGGTCGCTATGGAGGGGACGAATTTGTCGTGGTCTTGCCTTCTGCCAACCGTAGGCAGGCCGAACGGGCTGCGCAACGGATCATCTCGCTCCTGGATTCCCCCATCATGGCCCGTGGTCAGGTGTTCCATGTAAAGGTCAACGCTGGCATCGCCACCTTCCCCGACGATGGAGCCGACATCGCCACCCTCATTGAGGTGGCGGATCAGCGAATGTACAAGGCCAAGCTCAAAGGGGTTCCCCTTTACACCCAGAGTCCGGCCGTTTGATTTGAACCTGGCCAGGTAGCAACCACCCCCTCCTGCCGACAGACTCCACCCACTCCGTAGGTGCCGTTTTTTTCAGGTGGTCAACCGGTGCACCACCTCGCCCCGGGGGTTCCGGATCTCGATCTCCAGCGGAATGCCGTCGGGCAAACTGTGGGTGGCACAGGCGTGGCAGGGGTCGTAGGCCCGGAACGCCATTTCCACGAGGTTCAGCAGGCCTTCGTCCACCTTGCCGTTGTCCAGGTGCACCAGGTCCCGGGCGGCCTTGTCCACGCTGAGGGCGATGCGGGCCGCGTTGTTCTGGGTGGCCACGATCAGGTTGGCCTTCTGGATGATGCCCCGCTCGTCGGTCTGGTAATGGTGGATCAGGGTGCCCCGCGGGGCCTCAATCACCCCGAAGCCTTCCTGGGGCGTGGCTTCGGGCAGGTTGCGGATCTCCGGTGAGGTGATCAGCGGATCGTAGGCCAGTTGCTGGAGCCGCTCGGCGGCCTGCACCATTTCAATTACCCGGGCCCAGTGGTTCGCCAGGGTCTGGTGGGCCGGCTTGCCGCCCAGCACTTCGTAAAACTGCTCGTAGAACTCCTGGGCCCTGGGGGTCTTCATGCCGTCGGAGGCGTTGAGCCGGGCCAGGGGCGCCACCGCGTAGATGCCTGAGTCCGGGCCGTCCACAAAGCCCTTCCAGCCCACCTCCTTGAGGAACGGGAACTTGACATAGGTCCAGGGCTCCACATGCTCGGCGATGTGGTCCAGGTATTGTTGCACCGGGAACTTCAGGAACTCCCGGCCCTGGGGGTCCACCACCCGAATCTGGCCGTCGTAGAAGTCCACCCGGTTGTTCTCGTCCACGAGGCCCATGTAGTAGGTGCGGTGGGTGTAGGTTTCCGACATGATGAGGTCCACATACTCGCCGTTGCCCAGCACGAGGTCCTGGAACACCTTGTGGGTGAAGAGGGCGAAGTCCAGGGCGTCGTCGGCGATCTTCTGGATCTCCTCGGCCTCCTCGCGGCTCAGACCGCGGGAGACGCCGCCGGGCAGGCCGCACACCGGATGGATGGTTTTGCCGCCCAGGAGCTGCTCAATCCACCGGAGCCGCTTGCGGGTTTCGATGACGCGCTTGCCCACCTCCAGCCCCACCTTCTGGATCACGCCCAGCACATTGCGCTGGGCTTTGGGGGCCTTCGGTCCCACGATGAAGTCGGGCCCGCCCAGGATGTACACGTGCAGGGCGTGGTCCTCCAGCATGAACACGTTGTACACGAGTTCGCGGAGCCTGCGGGCGGGCTCCGGAGGTTCCACCTTCCACAGGTCGTCCAGGGCCTTGGCCGAGGCGAAGTGGTGGGCCCAGGGGCACACGCCGCAGATGCGGGCGGTGATCTGGGGCATCTCCTCGGCGGGCCGGCCACGCGCGAAGACCTCAAAGCCCCTGAGTTCCGGCACCACGAAGTAGGCCCGGTCCACCCGGCCCTGGTCGTTCAAAAAGATCTCAATCTTGCCGTGGCCCTCCAGGCGGGTGATGGGGTCTATGGTGATCTTCATGATGTTCTCCCTCCCATGTTTCGGCGCTGCACTAAGGAGGCCGGCAGGGAGTACTTGAAGAAGGCACCCACGGGATCCGGAATCTTCTCCAGGGCCCGTTCAATGTCGTCTTCATCCTGGAAATCCACGATGGACGCCAGGGCGCCCAGGCCCTTGGCCCCGAAATCCCGGATGTGGTCCAGGGGGCCGAAGCAGCCGGTGCAGGGCATATGGGCGTTGATGCAGAGGGCGCCGCAGCCGCCCCGGGTCACCGGCCCCAGGCACAGCAGGCCCTGGGCCAGCAGGCACTCGTCGGGTTTGGGGATCACCTCGTGGGGGCGCTTCAGGTCCTTGAGCAGCAACTTCTCGGGCTTGGTTTCGTTGAGCGGGCACTCGTGGCACAGCGCCCGGCTGCCGGCCAGCACGCTGCCCTTGGGGGGCAACTGGCCTTGGAGCAGGGCCATAACCGCGTCCTTCACGATAGGGGCCGGCGGCGGACACCCCGGAATGTAGTAG
>WGAB01000309.1 GCA_015489295.1 Caldifarciminota bacterium | reverse complement strand
TTAAGGCCCAGGGTTACGAGGTGATTGACATTGACGGCGCCCGGGTGCAGTTTGCCGACGGGTTCGGCCTGATCCGCGCGTCCAACACCCAGCCGGTGCTGGTGGTCCGCTGCGAGGGCAAAACCGAGGCGGCCCGGGACCGGATCTGCGGCGTGCTCCGGAAGGAGCTGGAGAAGTTCCCCGAGGTGGACCTTTCGGCGATGCCGTAGGTGGGCCGGGAGTTTTGGCCTCTTAAGCGTGGGGGTTTTGAAAAACGGGCGGGCCGCGCCTTCGGCGCGGCCCGCCCAAAGTTTCCAGGGGATCTTTGTCGCTTTACGGCCGAATGATCTTGCTGCCCTCTTCCTCCAGACTGGCCATCAGATGGTCTACGAACACATGCTCCGGCACCGCACCCTCGATGCCGTGGCCGCCGTTGATCATGGTCTTGGGTACGCCGTACACCGCGTACTTGTTGGCCAGATCCGGAAACTCCGTGGCCTCCACCATGTCGGCCCGAATCATGTCGCTCACGATGGCGAACTTGTGGGCCAGCATGACCATCCGCGGGCAGTAGGGGCAGGTGGGGGTCACCATCACCTCAATGTGCACGGGCTTGGTAATGGTCTTCAGCTTTTCAATGGTTTCGGGTTCCAGTTCCGCTGTGCCCTTGGACACATGTACAATGGCCTCCACCAGGCTCATGAACTCGTAGCCCGACGGGATGCCGAAGAAGCGCACGCCGTAGTCCTTCTCGTCGGTGACGATGGCGGCTCCCGGTACCTTGTCAATGCCGTACTGCTGGGCGAGGTCCTTTTCTTCGGCGAAGTTGTGCACCTCCAGGTGGATGTCGGGGTGGAGGCTGGCAACCTCTTCGTAAATCATTTTGGTATCTTCGCAAAACTGGCAGTTCAGAGCCTGGGTGAAGTACACGATTTTTACGGGCTTCACGAGGCTCTTCGCAAACAGATCTTCAAGGTATGCCCGGTCTTCTTCGCGCAACAGACCCATCTTAATCATCCTCCTTGGTGGTTTTTTCTGATTGACCCGGTCAACAGGGGAAAGTTGAGGTGTTTATGATACAGGATGGCCCGGACAGGGACACGGGCGCTGCTCCTGGCAACGGATTTTCTCCCTGGACCCGTGTTGGGGGATCAGGTGCGGCGGTCCAGCCCCGGGAGCCAGCGGGCGTAGATGTGCAGGTAGTTCAGGGAGGCGGCCAGAGCCACCACCAGCGTGATGTACAGCACCCACTCCCGGTAGGGCCACTCAAAGAGATAGAACACCAGCGTTATGGCCATGGAAACGCCCGTGGCCCGGCCGAGTTTACTGGACTGGCCCATGACCTGGTGCCGGAAAAACATGTAGGCGGTGGCCAGGATGGTGAGCCCCTCCCGGGCCAGGATCAGCCAGAAGGTCCAGGAGGGCAACCCCCGGTACTGGATCAGCAGCCAGGTGATCCCCAGGATGATGACCTTGTCCACCAGGTGATCCAGCACCTTGCCCAGGGTGGTCACCTGATGCCGCCGGCGGGCCAGAAAACCGTCCAGGGCGTCGGTCAGGGCCATAACCGCAAGAAAAGCCAGGGCCGACGCGTTGTTCTGGCGGGTCATGGACCATACGAAGCCGGGGAAGAGCAGCAGCCGAAGCAGCGACAGGAGGTTGGGGATGCTGGTGAGGCGGCCCTCAAGGCGCGGTGGCATGGGTTTTGGTCCTTTTGCTCCGCCCTCGGGTTCTCCGCGGGAGCCGATCGCCGAAGATCTCCTGCAGCACCTGGTCCACATGATCCACGAACACGAACCTCAGGGACTGCCGCACATGGGCCGGAATATCGCGCAGGTCCTTTTCGTTCCAGCGGGGCAGGATGACCGTGCGGATGCCGGTGCGGTGGGCGGCCAGCACCTTTTCCTTGATGCCGCCCACGGGCATGACCTTGCCGCGGAGGGTGATCTCGCCGGTCATGGCGATATGGGGATCCACCGGCACCTGGGTCAGCAGCGACACGAGGGCCGTAAAAATGGCGATGCCCGCCGAAGGACCGTCCTTGGGGATGGCCCCGGCCGGTACATGGATGTGGATGTCGTGCTTGTCGTAAAACTTGGGGTCTATGCCCAGTTGTTCGGCCCGGGCGCGCACCAGGGAAAGGGCGGCCTCGGC
>WGAB01000308.1 GCA_015489295.1 Caldifarciminota bacterium | reverse complement strand
TCCGAGGCCTCAAAGGCCAGCACCTCCAGGCCGGTGGGGGCCACCACCGGCACCCGGCGGGCCAGCCACAGGGCCTTGGCGTAGGCCACGCCCACCCGCAGCGCGGTGAAGTACCCCGGGCCCCGCACCACAGCCACAAGAGCGAAATCGGCAAAGCCGACGCCGAACCCGTCCAGGAGCCCCTGAACCAGTCCGGGCAGGTCTTCGGCGTGGTGAAAGGGCTTTTCCAGGCTCGCCTCGGCCCCCCGATGGCTTTCCGGGTGCCAAAGAGCCGCGCCGCCGAGGGGCCCGGAGGTCTCAATGGCCAGCACCCAACCTGGCATGGCCCAATTCTACGCACCGGCTCTCTCGGGCACAACCGGCCGGTCCCCCCTCAATTTGACAAATTGGGTTTGTTAGGCTAAGATGAGCATGACTAACCCGGAGCGTGTTTCGCTCCCCAAACCGGGAGGTGCGGATGAAAGCGTTCCCTTGGATGGTAATCCTGGTGGCACTGGCCCTGCCGGTCCATGCCCTTCAGCGGACCGTGCTCTTTGAGGACTTCACCGCCACCTGGTGCGGCCCCTGCGGTGTGGCGGCCCCGGCCCTGGAGCAACTCCAGCACGAGGTGGGCGATTCCCTGGTGATCGCGGGGATCCATGCCAACGGCGACCCCTTTTACCAGTGGGAAGCCCACACCCGCTACAACTACTATGGGGTGGAGTACATTCCCACGGTGTACGCCGACGGCGTGCTCCACTACACCAGTTCCACCGACGCCTACAGCCATTACCGCAGCATGTTTGACCTGCGGAAAACCGTGGACCAGCCGGTACAGTTCTCCCTGGGGGGCGTGTACCATGCCAACGCGCTCCAGGGCACCCTCCAGGTTTGGGTGAAACACGTGGGCGAGGAAACCGCCTGGTCCGGCCAGCTCCGGGTCTATACCGTGCTGGTGGATACCCCCTACGCCTGGCAGGGGCACAGCCACCTTTACTGGGTGGTGCGGGACATGGTGCCCAATTCTGCTGGCGTGCCCGTGAGCCTCGCGCCGGGCGACAGTGTTTCCGTGGCCCAGCCGTTCACGGTCCCGTCCACCGATAACCCCCACGAGATCGCCTTTGTGGTGTTCGTGCAGCGCGACGACACCCGGGAGGTGCTGGGCGCCCATCCCCTGTTCTTCCTGGATGACCTGGAATGGGTGGGCGTGGCCGAGGAGAACCGTGCCGTTGCCTCTCGCCTGCGGCTTCGGGCGACACCGGTGGGCCGGGAGGTGCGGCTCTCGGTGCAGGGACTGGCCCGGCCGGCGCCCCTGAGCGTGTACGATGCCACCGGCCGCCTGGTGCTGCGCCGGCGGATCGGCAACGGCCGGCACACCCTGCACCTCAGGCCCGGAGTGTATGTCTATCGCCTGCTGAACCACACCGGCAAGGTGGCGGTGCTTCCGTAGCCCGGCAGCGCGGCAGAGCGAAAAACGCGCTGTGTTGACCCCTGAAAACCGCTCATCTATAATTGCGGCGTGCGCGGATTCCCGGTCCGATTTCCCCCGAAGCTGTGGGATTTTCAGCGTTTCGGCCTGACCCCCGAGAAACTCTGGGCCCGGTGGATGACAACTTAGCAGGTACGCCTGAATCGGAGGTGGATTTCTACGGGGGCGGAGTGTGTATACTACAACACGCGACATGGGCGAGGAGAGGCTGATGTTTGAACAATCCCTGTTTCCACTGTGGCGAGAATCTACACCACCCCCCGAGAATGTGGAAGAAGCCTCCAAGCGTTTCCAGGCATTGCTGAAAAGCGACCTGGATTTTCATCACCATGCGGATCCAGCCCTTCATCGTGTTCATCCGTTTCCGGCCAAGTTCCCCCCTGCACTGCCTCGGTTGTTTATTCAAAATCTGACCCGGCCCGGGGACTGGGTGCTGGACCCGATGATGGGATCGGGCACCACCGTAGTCGAGGCAGCGTATGCCGGTCGCGTGGCCCTGGGCGGAGACATCGATCCCCTGGCCCTGCAAGTTGCCTGGGCGAAATGCCATCCGGTACCCCCTACCTTGCTGGCGAAGGCTGTGAATCGCGTGGCCCATCAGGCCGAAAGCCTCCTAAACCAAAGCCAGGAGTTGCTGCACTCTTGGGAAAAGGCCTTCGACGAAGAAACCCGCCGTTTCCTGGACTACTGGTTCCTCCCAAAAACGCAGCAAGAACTGCTTGCTTTGAGCAAGGCCATCAACGAAGAGGAAGACGAGAATCTCAAGGTTTGGTTACGGGTGACCTTCTCGGGCATCATCATTGCGAAAGGAGGGAGCGTCGCTCTGGCCCGAGATCTGTCCCACACCCGGCCCCACCGGATCCAAAGAACCCCCCGTTCCGCTCTGGCAGCCTTTCGAGAGCGGGGTTTGCGTCTGGCCCAAATCCTGCTCCGCACGGAGGTTCGTACGCCCCTTACCTGCGCCCTGTGGCAGGGCGATGCGCAAGCGCTGCCGCTTCCGGAGAACCGCGTGCGCCTCATCGTGACCTCACCGCCCTATGCCAGCAACGCCATTGACTACATGCGGGCCCACAAATTTACCCTGGTCTGGTGGGGCTACTCGATACGCCAGCTCAGCGCTATGCGAAGGGAGTACATTGGTGGGGAAACAACCCACGGTGTGCTTCTGGAACCCCTCCCAAAGGAAGCCCAGCAGGCCGTACAGGCCATTGCCGACCTGGACCCCAAAAAGGGCAAGGTCCTGCATCGGTATTTCTCGGAAATGCGCCGGGTACTGCTGGAAATGGCCCGGGTGCTGCAGCCCGGAGGTTTTGCCGTGGTGGTGGTGGGCGACAGCACGATGCGGGGACGTTCAACCCAAACCCCTGAGGCCCTTGCCGCAATTGGACAGCAGGTGGGTTTGGAATGGATCCATACCGGCGTGCGGCGCCTGGATCGCAACCGGCGCATGATGCCCGCCCGGCATCAACCCGGGGATTCCCAAATTGAACGGCGGATGCACCAGGAGTACGTCCTGGGGTTTATGAAACCCAGAGGAGCCGCATAATGGAATGGACGCGCCTCCGAGACAAGTACCACCGCCGCCTGTGCTCTGAGGTCTTGAGCATCGTGAACGGGGTGCCCAACAATGCAGACCGGAGCAACCGAGCCAGCCTTACTCTGGCCAGGGAAATGTGGCAACGCGTCTGTCGCCTTCTACGAGCCAAACCCCCGGCCCAGGCAAAGCCCCCCCAAACCGTGGGCAAATCGTTCGAGAGCGTCACCCTGGATTTTCTGAAAGAGGCGTTTGCCAGGCTTCACCATTTACGCCCAGGTCCCTGGCTCTTTGAAGTCTCCGGCGACCTGCACCGCTTCGACCAGTATCAGCACCTGGCAGATTTAAAAGCTGCCTTACGAACCCATCCAGATTTGCATGCAGCGTTGGGGGACTATCTCATTCATCCGGACATCGTGATCGCTCGACGCCCTCTGGAAGATGCCCAGATCAACCAGAACCAAAAACTCTTGAACCCCAATCAACGGGACATTGCGTACCTCACCCCTCTACGAAAGGTCAACAACGAACATCTGCTCCTCCACGCCAGCATATCCTGTAAATGGACCATGCGTAGCGATCGCGCCCAGAACGTCCGTACCGAGGCCCTGAATCTCATCCGCAACCGCAAAGGGCATACCCCCCACATCGTCGTCGTCACCGCTGAACCCCATCCCAACCGTTTGGCTTCGTTAGCCCTGGGCACCGGCGATCTGGACTGCGTTTACCATGTGGCCTTACCCGAGCTGGAGCAAGCACTGCAGGCGTATGCACCATCGCATGGCGAGCGAGGCTTGCTGGACCTGTTTCACACGATGGTTGACGGCCGTCGTTTGAGGGACATCGCAGATTTGCCCTTGGACCTGGCCGCCTGAATCGGAGAAACGCCGATGGCTGGAGAACTGCACACCGAAGAACGGGGTACCGGGTTCCGGTTGAGTTCCCGGGTGCTGCGGGCCCTCGTGCGCAAGACCTGGCGCCCCACCGCCCAGGTGGCCCTGGCGCTGGGCTTCGTCATGGGCCTGCTCTCCCTCTTCGTGATCCCCAAAACCTACGAGGCCCGGGCCGTGCTGCTGCCGCCCTCCCAGGACCTCCTGGCCGGGGCCGGCTGGCTCAAGAGCCTGGTACCTGGCCTGAGTGAGGGCGGTACCTCCTCCGAGGTGGTTATGGCCCTGTTCCAGAGCGACCGCGTTTCCTGGTCGGTGATCCGCAACCTGCGGCTGGACACCCTGTGGCACGACACCTCCCGCTATTTCCTGCTGAAGAAGGCCCAGGACCGCCTGAAGGTGGAAACCGACTTAACCCTGGGCACCATCGTCGTGGGCTTCCGGGAACGCGATCCCCGGCTTTCGGCCCGCATCGTGCAGGAGTACCTGCGGGTGGTGGAAGCCCTGAACGACACCCTGAAGATCAGCCCCATCAAGCCCTTTGTGAAGGTGCTGGACCCTCCGTATCCGCCCGAAAAGAAGGCCAGCCCCAAAACCACCCTGAATGTGCTGCTGACGCTCTTCCTTTCGTCCCTTTTGGGGTTCCTCTTCTTCTCCTGGCGGGAACTCCGGCGCCGGCAGGTGCGGGATCCCCTGGACCTGCTGTTCCTGAGCCAGGACCTGGAGCCCCTGGGCTTCCCGGAGGAGGCCGAGGCCCTGAAGCACGCCTTCGTGGACCTCTCGCTGGCCTCGGCACCCCGGCTGCTCCTGTGGTTCCAGGGCCTCCGGGAAGAGGAGGTGCGGCGGATCCTGCAGGAGGCCGTGGGCGAAGACCTGGACCGGCTCCTGGAGGGCTGGCATCCGGTGGGGCCGCTGCCCGACCGGGCCACGGCCCTCGTGGCCTATCCCGGCGCCGAGGCCGCGCTCTGTTTTCTGGTGGCCGATCAAACCGGGAAATCGGAGGTCCAGCGGATCCTCCAACTCCTGCAGGACGCCGGCATCAAGAAGTGCGTGGCGGTGGTGGTACGGCGTGGCGGTACCGCCAGATGAGGTACAGGAAGGCCCCGAGCAAAAAGACCTCTGAAAACACCGTGGCCCAGGCGGCACCGTAGCCGCCCCAGATCGGGATCAACACCAGGTTCAGCACGAAGTTCACCCCCACGGCCACAAAGATGGCCGCGGTGCGCTTCACCTGATAGCCCGCACCGGTCAGCGCATCCCCCAGCACCAGGCTCACCGACCGCACCAGCAGGGTGAGGCTGAGCACGCGCATCAGCCCCACGGCCGGCGCGTAGCGGGCGCCGAAGAGCCAGAGGATCACCCATTTCCCCACCAGGGCCAGGGCGAGGACCACAAGCACCGCGTAGCCCATGCTGAAGGGCAGCACGGCCAGGCCCAGGCGCAGGGTTTCGCCGAGCCCCCGCGTGCCCCGGCGGAAGAACTTGGGATAAAACACCGTAAGGCCCGACATCACGGGAAACAGCAGGTACTGCACGATGCGGAACCCCACGGTGTACACGCCCACCACAAAGGAAGTGGCGAGTTTGGAGAGCATGAGTTTGTCCACATTGCCGTAGATCTCGGTGGAGGTCGTGGACAGGGCGAAGGGCAGGCCCCGCTTCAGGGCCCCGGGGTCCAGCCGGGCCACGAAGAGCCGCCGCGGCAGCGTAAAGAAGAACACCAGCACCAGAGCCAGGAACTGGAGCGGCTCCAGGAGCACGAGGATCCGGGCGAGTTCCAGTTCGGGCCCCTGCAAAAGGAAAAGGCTCGCCAGCACGGCCAGCCGCAGGGTGGGAAACAGGAAGTAGATCACCCAGGAGATCAGCGGGAACCGTTCCAGGCCCTGGTACAGGCCCTTGAAGAGTTCCAGGCCGCTGGCCAGCAGCACCTCCACAAAGATGAAGAGGGCGATGATGCCTGGCGGCAACAGGAACCGGAAGAACAGGGAAAAGCCCAGGGTGCCCACCGCGGCGGCCAGCAGGGAGTTCACCAGGGCGGCGAGAAACCCTGTCAGAAAGAGGGGCGAGGGTTTCTCACGGTGAACAGCCAGGTGTTGCACAAACAGATGGGGCAGGCCGCCGTTGGCCAAAGGCGCCACGATGCGGATGAAGGCCACGATGGCCGCGTACACGCCCAGGGCCTGGGGGCCGATGGCCCGGCCCAGCAGGATGAAGAACACGAACCGGACCAGCCGGGCATAGGAAAGGCCTCCGGCAATGGAGGCGATGTCGCGGCCCACCTTCCGGCTGAACACGGGGGTCATGGCGCCGAAAACCGCTGGCTGAGGCCGGCCACAAGCCCCAGGCCGATCCACCAGTAGATGCGGTTGAAGCCGTCGGTGTACATCATGGTGCCCAGGATGAACACGAAGATCAGCACGAGGTACAGGCCGGCGCGGTCGTGCCGCAGGGTGCGCAGCAGTTGCCGAAACACGCTGCCCAGGAACCCGGCGAACAGGAAAAAGCCCACGAGCCCGCCTTCGGCGAGCACGGCGATGAACAGATTCTTGTAGCCCAGGGCCACATCGCTGCTCAGGCCCTTCAACACCCAGAAGAGCTCCTGGCTGATGATGCCCACGCGGTTCAGGTAGTCGTTGAAGTAGAACACCAGGTTGCCGGCGCCGATGCCGAACACCGGGTGCTCCACGAAGAGTTTGAGCCCCACCAGCATCTCAATGGCCCGGGTGAGCACGGTGTTTTCGTAGACGCTCAGGGCCATGAGTTCGCGGCCGGTTTTGGATACCAGCGAAAGGCCGGTGAGCACGAGGAAGAGCACCAGGCTTCCCCAGAAGATGCGGCCGCGCCCCAGCCGCCGCGGCAGGAAGGGCGTGGCCACCCAGGTGGTGACAAACAGGCCCAGGAGGAGGCTCACCAGGGCCCCCTTGGAGCCGAGCACCAGGAGCAGCACCAGCACGGCCAGAAGCAGCAGGGGCACGCCGAGCCCTCGCTTGCCCAGTTTCTGCCGGAGGAAGAGCACAAGGAGCCCGTAGATCACGAGATACGGAGCGGCCATGGAGGGCTCCGGCGTGGTCAGCCGCAGCCGCTCGCTGTACAGGCCATACGCGCTCACGGGTTTCAGGGGATGCAGCAGGTACTCTATGGGCCGCAGCAGCGGCACGCCGTACACATACTCCAGGTATTCCAGCAGGCCGTACCCCAGGAGCGCGCCCAGGGTCCAGAGCAGGGCCCGATACACGGTTTCCAGGCGTTCCCGCCGGCCGATCCGCACCGACACCAAAAAGAACATGACGGCGATGCCCACCATGATGGATTGCTTCACGCTCTTGACCATGCCGGTCTCGCCCAGGATCTCCCGGCCCATCAAAGGCACCGATAGGAGCACGCCGAAGAGCGCCATGTACACGAGAAAGGCCAGGAACCAGAGTTCCGGTGGCGTGAGCACCTCCACGGCCCGGTCGGACAGCGCAAACTCCAGAAGCCACCGCCCCAGGATGAGGAGCATCACGGCGGTGGGCAACAGGATGCTGAAGAAGTACTGCATGGCCTCAAAGGGCCGGGTGTCGATCAGGGGCGAGAGCAGGAAAAAGGCGTGGGTCATGGCACAGGCTCCCGGAGCAGGGG
>WGAB01000307.1 GCA_015489295.1 Caldifarciminota bacterium | reverse complement strand
GGGGAGTACGACACGAGCGGCGAACACGAACACACCAAACTGCCCGGCCTGCAACACAAGTACGCCCAAACCGCCCTGATCCTGGCCACCACCCGCTGCGCCATGTACTGCCGGTACTGCTTCCGGAAACGGCTGGTGGGGCTGAAAAGCCAGGAGGTGATCCGTCGGCTGGAGGCGGCGGCTGAGTACATCCGGCAGCACCCGGAGATCAACAACGTGCTGATCTCCGGAGGCGATCCCCTTACCCTGCCCAACGACCTGTTGGAGCAGTTTTTGAAAACCCTCACGCCCATTCCGCACCTGCGGTTCGTGCGGATCGGCAGCCGGGTGCCCGTGACCTTTCCCTTCCGCATCCTGTGGGACGACGAACTCATCTCCCTGTTCCGCCGGTACTCCCGGCCCGACAAACGGCTCTTTGTGGTGACCCATTTCAACCATCCCCGGGAGATCACGCCCGAATCCACCGGGGCCGTGGCCCGGCTCGTGGACGCCGGAGTGATCGTGAGCAACCAGACCGTGCTGCTCCGGGGGGTCAACGACGACCCCGAGGTGCTGGCCGAGCTCCTGAACCGGCTCGTGTCCATTGGGGTGAACCCCTACTACGTGTTCCAGTGTCGGCCGGTAAAGCGGGTGAAACACCACTTCCAGGTGCCCCTCCTGGAGGGCTACCGGATCGTGGAGGAGGCCAAAAAGCGGCTCAATGGCCACAGCAAGCGGTTCCGGTACGCCATGTCGCACCGCACCGGCAAGGTGGAGATCCTGGGCGTGGTGGGCGAGTACTTCGTGTTCAAGTACCACCAGGCCAAGGATCCGGCCAACTACGGCAAGCTCTTTTTCCGGCGGGTGAACCCCACCGCCGGCTGGCTGGACGACCTGGAACCCGTGGATGAAGAGGAGGTTGTGGCCTCCGGCTGCTTCACCGCCTGAGGCCGCAGAACCTTCTTCCCCGAGGATGGACCCTCGCGGCTAAAGCCGCTCCTACGGGGGTGGCCAGCCGTGGAGGTCTTGGGTAGGAGCCGCTTCAGCGGCGATCGGGAACTCCTGCAGGATGCCGGGAGTTCAAAGGAACCTTTTCTCCAGCGGACCTTGACAACAACGGGACTTCTGCATATACCCAACACAAACCCACGAAGGTGAGAACTTGCACGGAGATCAGAAAGCCGGACTTCCAAAAACGAGGGGTGGATGGTGATAGAACAGCACAGGCTTTTCCTTGGGCCGGAGGCTCTTTCCTCCAAGACGCCGGTCATTCCGATCTCTGAGACCTTCCTGCGGACCTGGGTGTTTCCGATGCCTGAACGGGCTGGAGGTTGAACAGCCATGCACCGGCAAGCTTCCCGCAAAGGCCTGCCCAGAGGACTGATACCAGCAGTTCTTGCCCTTCTCCTCGGAATGTTCCTCCCCCTGATGTCCTGCAAAAAACCCAGTCCACCCGAGGACCACACCTCACCTCAGTACGACCCCAGGAATATCTCCAGAACAGAAACCTCCTCCTATACCCCTTCCCTGGATGTCAGGGGTGATCGCGTTGCGGTTGTATGGAAAGACTCCATCGAGGGCAACAACTGGGACATCATGTACAGGGAACGGGTTGGAGACACCTGGGGAGAAATCCTGAATCTGTCCGACACACCGGGATACTCCGACGATCCTCAGGTTGCTATTGATGTGCAGGGCAATGTCCATGTGGTATGGGAGGAGAGCTGGCATATCTACTACCGCATGAAGGACCCCTCAGGTCACTGGTCACCGCCCCAGGACCTGGGACCAGGCAGTCTTCCCCAAATCGGCACCGATGCCCAAGGAAATGTCTATGTGATTTGGGAACATATGGGACTCTGGCTCAGAGAAAAAACAGGAAATTCATGGTCAGAACGTGTTGGTTTCGCGCACGGATGGGCAGACAATCCGGCTTTATCTGTCACCCCTGATGGACACCTCTATGCCGTCGCAGAAGGCGGGCATTCGTATACCCGAGACATCTACTTTTACGAGAGACCTCCCGGGGATGGGTGGTCCCCGTATTTCAATGTCACCCAGAACACCTCCTACTGCTGGGCCGCGAGCGTCTTTGGGTTACCCAACGGCAGGGCGTATGTCTCCTGGACGGAACACGGCATGAACCGCATTGGATACCGGGTTCGCAACGCCGACGGCACCTGGGAGGATGTGGACACCCTGCCCGGGATTCAGGGGGGTCCATGGTTTTCCTTTATTTACGGGAGCGGAGATACCTTGGTTATCGTTTGGGAAGAAAAGCGAACAAACTGGGAGATTTATTACAGGATGAAAATTAGAAACAAGTGGGGAGATATCGTAAATATCACAAATACAGAAGGTGACTCTTTCACGGGACTCTATCCCAAAGTTAGGAACGGAGTCCTTTATATCGTCTGGTTGGACAATAGTGACGGTTTCTTTGACATCTTTTACGATGAAGTTCCCCTGCATTTTTAAGATCCTTCCGCCACCGAGGGATTCTCTGGCAGAGCATCGGAGCCGGCGCTGACACTCCAAAGACCCCTCCCCTCAATCCCCTCCCAGAGGGAGGGGACGGTTTTGTGTTGGGGATCTCCGGCTGAGGGCGGGGGCGATTCAGTTATCGCGGCTAAAACCGCTCCCATCTGGGGCCAAATTTGCGTAGGAGCCGCTTTAGCGGCGATTTTTCCGGGGCACTCAGGCTCTGCCGGTGACCTCTTGCTTCGGAATCGCGGCTGAAGCCGCTCCTACGGGGATCCACAGTCAGAGCCCTTTGCCAGAGCCGTTTTCGCGAAGGCCCGCCGTAACACCCCGTCCGACCCTTTGTCGGAGCCGCTTTAGCGGCGATCACGAACAGGAAAGATTTTCTCTAACCCACTGGCGTTCAATAACTTCCTCCCCCTCAGGGGGAGGATTGAGGTGGGGGTGTGCTCTTGGAGTGCGGTGCCGAGGCACCGCTTTAGAACCCAGAGGCTCTCCGTTCACAAAAGGCGCGGCCTCCATCCGAACGGGACCGATGGCCTTTCTCAAGATTCCAGAGCGGCACCCAGGTGCTGCACTCCAAGAATTTTTCGCGGCTGAAGCCGCTCCTACATGTTGCAGCCCTGCGGGCTGCACCCCCGCCCCTCAATCCCCGCCCGCCAGGGGCGGGGACGAGTTGGTGTCTGGCCCACCAGGGCCGGGGACGAATTGAATGTCGCGGCCCGAGCTGCTTCTATCGAGAGCAGCACCTTGCGCTATGAAATTCGTCGCGGCTAAAGCCGCTCCTACAGGGGTGGCCAGCCGTGGAGGTCTTGGGTAGGAGCCGCTTTAGCGGCGAGGGTCAATCCCTGGACTGCGGTGCCTCGACATCACCTCTGGGATTCTCGCAGTGCCTTGCGGGCAGAGACTACGAAACTGTCGCATCGGAGGAAGGGCCGGTGTTGTCCGGGACCCCTCGGCGGTCGGACATCTCAGGAACGCGATTCTTCCTGGGGTGTGGGCTCCGGTTCCATCTCAAACTTGCATTCCGGGCACACCCACACCGTTTTGCCGCCCCGGCGCCGCCGTTCCACCATAAAGGGATGGCCGCATTTGGGACAGGGCCGGGGCACGGGCTTCTGGAACAGCACGAAATCGCATTCCGGATTGGAACACCGGTAATACACCCGCCCCTTTTTGCTGCGGCGCTCCACCACCTCGGCCCCGCACTTGGGGCAGGTGATGCCCGCCGGCATCGGACGCGTGCCCTTGCACCGGGGATAATCAATGCAGGCCAGGTACCGGCCGTGGGGGCCCTGCTTGATGACCATCGGCTTGCCGCACACAGGGCAGGCCACCCCCGGATAGATCTCCTGCTTCAGCGGCCGGGTGTACCGGCACTCCGGAAACCGGGAACAGGCGAGGAAGGTGCCGTACCGCCCCCACTTGACCACCAGCGGCGCGCCGCACAGCGGGCAGGTTTCCTCGGTTTCCTCCACGGTTTCCTTCTTCATCTCCTCAATCTGGCCCGTGGCCTGGTCCAGGGCCTCCTTGAACTCCCGGTAAAACGCCTCCAGCACCTGCTGCCAGGAACGCTCGCCCGACTCCACCTGGTCCAGCTCTTCTTCCATGCGGGCCGTGAACTTGTAGTCAAAGATCTCCGGGAACCGGGGCACCAGGAGGTCGGTCACCAGCATGCCAAGCTCCGTGGGCACCAGCACGCGGCCCCGGGATTCCACATACTTGCGTTCCTTGAGGGTGGCGATGGTGGGTGCGTAGGTGGACGGCCGGCCGATGCCCAGTTCCTCCAGGGTTTTGACCAGAGAGGCCTCGGTGTACCGGGGCGGCGGCTCGGTTTGTCGCTCCTCAATGTCCAGGCTCTGGGGCCGGAGCCGGAGCCCGGCTTCCAGAGGAGGCAGTTCGGTTTCGCGGGGCAGGGTCCCGAGGATGCGGTAAAAGCCCTCAAAGTCCAGCACCTTGCCCTCGGCCTGCCACACGGTGTCGTCGGCCCGGAGGCGGACGGTGGTGACCACCAGGCGGGCGGGCCGGGCCTGGCTGGCCAGGGCGCGCCGCCAGATCAGGTCGTAGAGTTTCCAGAGATCGGGCGGCAGTTTACCCCGGAGCATTTCCGGGGTGAGGGCGGGATCGGTGGGCCGGATGGCCTCGTGGGCCCCCTGCACCGCGCCCCGATCGGCAAAGGTGCGAACCCGGGGGTTGCGGAATTCCGGCCCGAATTCCCGGGCTAAGGTGTCGCGCAGGGCCTTTACGGCCTTGTCGGCCAGCCGTACGGAGTCGGTACGCATGTAAGTAATGAGCCCCCGGGTGCCGATGCCCGGGATCTCCACGCCTTCGTAGAGTTGCTGGGCCAGCTGCATGGTGCGGCGGGCGGTGAAGCCGAAGGCCTGGTTGGCCGCCTGTTGCAGGGTGGAGGTTTTGAAGGGGGGCGGCGGCGACACCGTACGGGTGCGCTTCTGGACCTCCAGAACCTCAAAGTCCTGGTCTTTGAGCCGTTCCACCAGGGCCTCGGCCTCTTCCCTGCGGTCGAACGACTTAAAGGGTTCGCCCCCGATTTCCTTCAGGGTTGCGCGGAAAACCTTGCCCCCGTGTTCCAGCCGGGCGAACACCAGCCAGTAGGTGCGGGGAACGAAGGCCTGGATCTCCTTTTCCCGTTCCACCAGGAGCCGGAGGGCCACGGTTTGCACGCGGCCGGCCGAAAGGCCCCGATACAGCACCTTCCACAGGAGAGGGGAGAGTTTGTAGCCCACGATGCGGTCCAGGATGCGGCGGGCCTGCTGGGCCAGCACCTTGTTCTGGTCAATGGTGCCCGGATGGCGCAGGGCCTCGCGCACCGCCTCGCGGGTGATCTCAAAGAGCAGGATCCGGTGGATCTGATCGGCGGGTTTGCCGGCCTTCTGGATCTCCTGGGCGATATGATGGGCGATGGCTTCGCCCTCGCGGTCGGGGTCGGAGGCGAGGTACACTTCGCCGGCCTCCTTGGCCTTCTGGCGGATCTGCTTGAGCACCTCGCCCTTGCCCCGGACGGTGACATACTTGGGCCGGAACCCATGTTCCAGGTCCACCCCGAACTCCCGCGGAGGCAGGTCCTTGACATGCCCCTTGGAGGCCACCACCTCAAAGCCCCGGCCGAGGTATCCCTTGAGGGTTTTGGCCTTGGTGGGCGATTCTACGATGAGCAGTTTCTTTTTTGCCGCCATGGGCCGCTTAGGATAGAGCACCTGTCCGGCCGGGCCAAGCAGGAGGGTTACCGGGCGGTGAGGTACAGGGGGATGGGCAGGGTTTCGAGGACCCGTTCCACCACGCTCCCCAACAGCACCCGTTCGGCCGGCGACTGGCCCCGCCGGGCCATCACCAGGAGGTGATAGCCGCCGTCCCGGGCGGTTTTGGGGATGATCTCGGTGGGCAGGCCCTCCAGGAGCAACGCCTGGCTCTCGGCCCCGGTGGTCCTTCGGGTTTCCTCCACCCATTCGCCCAGCAGGGCGTCGGCCCTTTGCTGGGCTTCGGCCTGGTAGGCTTCCAGGGTTTTCAGCATCTCCGGGGGGACGCCGGGCGGCGGCGCGTCCAG
>WGAB01000306.1 GCA_015489295.1 Caldifarciminota bacterium | reverse complement strand
GGATCTTGACCGTGATCTCCTCGCCGCCCGTGAACCGGGGCTTGAGCACGGTGGAAAGTTCGTTGATGTTCAGCACCGGAATGCCCTGCACCTCGGCCAGCTTCTTGAGGTTGTAGTCCACGGTGATGAGTTTGGCGCCCAGGCGGCGGCAGAGTTCCAGCAGTTTGTGGTCCACGGCCCGGCCCGGCACATCCTGCTTGTAGATCTCCACGCGGACCCCGGGGATCTGCTGCAGTTCGCGGAGCACATCCAGGCCGCGGCGGCCCTTGACGCGGCGGGCGTGCTCCTTGGAGTCGGCGATATGTTGCAGTTCGCGGAGCACGAACCGGGGCACCACCAGGTCTCCCTCCAGGAAGCCGGTGCGGGCCACATCCAGGATGCGGCCGTCGATCAGGGCCGAGGTATCCACCACCTTGGGCGCGATGCGGCGGCTGGTTTTGGGCCGCAGAAAGATGTCCAGGATGGTCAGCTGTTTTCGCCGGAGGTACACATAGCTGCCCACCACATAGATGAGGAACAGGTTGCTGAGCAGGAACACCCAGAGCCGGGCTTTGCCCAGGGGGGTCCACTGGACCAGCAGGAAGGCGAGGCCGTTGGCGACCAGCAGGGTAAAGGCCAGGGCCAGCAGGATGGAAAGCACCTCGCGGGGGCGGCGGCGCGCCACCGTGTACTCCACGGCGCCGAAGAACAGGGAGAGCACCACGGCCCAGAGAAGGGCATGGAGCGGTTGAAAGCCCAGGGCCAGGAACAGGGCCCGGCCCACGATTACCGTCAGCACAAAGAAGAAAAGCCGGTAAAAAATCACGAAAACCATCGTTCCATCAACTCCTTTACATCGGAAACCTCATGGATTTTAAGGGAGCCGAAGGTGCCGTTTCGGCTCTGCGGCGGCACGATGGCCTGGTGGAACCCGAGCCGGGCGGCCTCTCGGAGCCGGACCTCCAGGGCCGGAATCGGCCGCACCTCGCCGGTCAGGCCCACCTCGCCGAGAACCAGGGTGGCCTCGGGCAGGGCACGTTTTTTGAAGGAGGAGAGCACCGCGGCCACCACGGCCAGGTCGGCCGCTGATTCCCGGATCCGGAGGCCCCCGGCCACATTCAGGAACACATCGTGGCCCCGGAGCGACAGGCCCAGCCGGTTTTCCAGAAGGCCCAGGAGCATGGAAAGCCGTTTGGGATCGTAGCCCGTGGTGACCCGCTGGGGCAGGGCGAAGGGGGTCCGGGCCACCAGCGCCTCAATTTCCACGAGAAACGGCCGCCGGCCCTCCAGGACGGCGGTAATCACGACGCCGCTGCGCCGGCGGAACCCCGTGCTCAGGAAGATGCGGCCGGGATCCCGGATCTCCCTGAGCCCGGTACCGGTCATTTCAAACAGGCCGATCTCGTCGGTGCTGCCGTAGCGGTTCTTGGAGGCCCGGAGTACCCGGAGGCCGGATCCCTGTTCCTCCAGGTAGAGCACCACATCCACCATGTGCTCCAGGGTTTTGGGGCCGGCCAGGGTACCGTCTTTGGTGACATGGCCCACAAGGATCACGGCGATGTTCCGGGTTTTGGCCAGCCGGAGCAGGGCGGAGGCGCATTCCCGCACCTGGGCCACGCTGCCCGCCACCGACGGCAACTCCGGCGTGATGATGGCCTGGATGGAATCCACGAGAAGCACCCGAGGCTGGATCTCTTCGGCCAGGCTCAGGAGGTCTTCTAAGGTGGCCACCGGGGCCACCTGCACCCCTTCGGTGGCAATGCCCAGGCGACGCGCCCGTTCCAGGATCTGGGCCCTGGATTCCTCGGCGGACCCGTAGAGCACCGGCGCCACCCCGGCCTCGGCCAGCGCCCGGGCGAGTTGCAAAAGCAACGTGCTTTTGCCCACGCCGGGCTCGCCGCCCAAAAGCACCACCGAACCGGCCACGAGACCCCCGCCCAGCACCCGATCCAGCTCCTGGATACCGGTGGGCCAGCGTTGGGCCTCCGGGGTTTCCGTGGCATCCGGCACCAGAGGCACCGGCCGCACCTCCTGGGGTTCCAGCCAGGCCTGGGTACCCGGTCGCTGGGATTTGGCCGAGGAGACCTTCACCTCCTTGAGGGTGCCCCAGGCGCCGCACACCGGGCATCGGCCCATCCAGCGGGGGGTTTCGTAGCCGCATTCGGTGCACCGGTACCGGGTTTCGGCCTTCATGATCCTGTCAGCGGGCGGTTTGCTTAAAAGATGCTGATGTGCACGTACCGCCCGGGGTTCTCCCGGATGTCCCGCAGCAGGTCTTCCACAGCCTGCAGTGTGGAATCCAGGCGGAAATACAGGGTAGAATCCTGCACCAGCCGGGCCACGGTACCCTGGCCCACGCGCAGGGCCACGAGCAGGGAATCCAGATGGCCCAGGGTGGCCTCCAGGCGCCGGCCGGTGGAATCCAGGCGTGCCCGCCCGGCCTGCAGGGTGATGCGGCCCTCCTGCAGGGTGCGTTCCAGCTCACGCAGGCTCCGGGCTGTTTCGGTCATCAGCTGCCCGAGCTGGCTCTGGGTGCCTGTGAGCACCTTCTTGAGTTGCACCAGCACATCGCTAACCGTGAGGATCAGGGAATCCGAGCGGGCCACGAACTCGCCCACCTCGGCGATCACCTGGCCGATGTCCCGCTGGGTGTATCCGGGAATGGTGGACCACTGGGGCAGGGTATCGCCCGAGCCCAGCGTAAGGGAAATGCGCATGGTGCCGATGATGCCCTGGCTCTCCACCCGGGCGAAGGCGCCCTGCCGCAGTTTGTAGTCCTCCAGCCAGATGACCACGATCACCGAGTCCGGGTAGAGCTGGATGTCCTGGATCCGGCCCTTGGGCACGCCCAGGATCGTGACCGGGTCGCCCTTGTTGATCCAGGAGGCCTCGGTGAGGCGGATCTTGTAAAAGTACTTTTCCCTGGCCCACTTGAAGCCCTTGAGGTAAAAGTAGCCGCCGAAGAGCACGGCCAGAGTCAGCACCACGAAGAGGCCGACTTTGATGGTTTCCCAGCGATCCTGCATGGGCACTCCTTAAAAGGTGCCGCGGTACCAGAGCCGCTGCCCCTGGCGGTCCAGCACCACCTCCAGGTAGCCCCGCCGCAGGGTCTTCAGGGCCCGGCGCAGGTCTTCCACGGTTCGGATATCGTGGCGGTTCAGCGAGAGGATGACATCTCCGGGCTGCAGGCCGATCCGGGCAAAGGGGCTCTGGGGATCCACCGACACCACCACCACGCCCTGGGCAGTTTGGAGCCCGTACTTTTGTACCAGGGCCGGCGTAATCTGGGCCACGGTCAGGCCGTAATCCAGGGTTTCGCTGGCAATCCGGAACTCCACGCTGCGCGCCCGCACCGTAAAGGTTTTCCCCTGGCGCCAGAGGGTGAAGGTGAACCGTTCGCCCGGCACCAGGGCGTAGGTGAAGTCCTCAAAGTCGCCGGAGTTCAGGATACGCCGACGGTTGATCCGCAACAGGATGTCGCCTTCCTTCACTTTGCCGGCCAGGGGGCCCTGGGGATCCACGCTGTTGATGAGCACACCGCCGGTGCCCGAGAACCCCAGGCCCTCCCGCAGGGCGTCGGTGAGGTCCTGCACGGTAATGCCCAGGTAGCCCTCCCGCACATGGCCGTACTCCACGATTTCGCGGGCGATCTTCATCACCGTGTTGATGGGAATCGCGAAGCCCATGCCCTCCGAGCCGCCGCTTTTGGTGATGATGAAGGTGTTCATGCCGATGACCTCACCGAGGGCGTTTACCAGGGGGCCGCCGGAGTTGCCAGGGTTGATGGCCGCATCGGTCTGGATCATGTCGCGGTACAGCCGTTCGGACCGGCCTTTGAAGGTGCGGTGCAGGGCCGAGATCACGCCCACCGTCACCGTGGGTTCCAGGTCTTCCATCAGGAAGCCGAAGGGGTTGCCGATGGCAATCGCCCATTCGCCGATGAGCAGGTGGTCCGAGTCGCCGATGGGCGCCACCGGCAGGTGTTTCCCCGAGATCTTGAGCACGGCGATGTCCAGTTTGTCAGCCTCTCCCAGAAGATCGGCGTCAAAGGTGCGGCCGTCGGGCAGGGTGACCTTGATGACCTCGGCCCCGGATACCACATGGGCGTTGGTGATCACGATGCCCGAGGAATCCACGATGAACCCGGAGCCCAGGGCCCGAACCTGCCGGCGGATGTAGGGCGTGGGGAAAAAGTGGCCCCAGAACTCGCCGAAAAAGGGGTCTTCAAAGAAGGGCCTTGAGGCCACCACCGTGGTGGCCAGCACGGACACCGACACCACAGCGGGCGACACCCGTTCGGCCGCGTTCACGATGGCCGTGCGCCGACTCTGGTCAATGGACGCGGAGGCAGAGGAGGCCACGAGGAGCAGGGTCAGGACCGCACTCATGGTCTTATTTCAGGCGTTCCTGCAGTTTCTTCCAGTCGGCCAGGAACTTTTCCAGGCCGATGTCCGTGAGTGGGTGCCGGATCAACTGGCGGATGACCTTGGGCGGAGCGGTCACGATGGGCGCCCCCAGCCGGGCCGCCTCCAGCACATGCATGGGGTGCCGCACCGAGGCCACCAGCACCTCGGTTTCAAAGTCATAGTGGTCAAAGATCTCCAAGATGTCGGCGATCAGGTTCATGCCATAGGATGAGATGTCGTCCAGCCGGCCGATGAAGGGCGACACGAACCGGGCGCCCGCCTTGGCCGCCAGCAGCGCCTGCATGGGGGTGAACACCAGGGTCATGTTCACGCGGATGCCCTGCTCGGAAAGGGCCCGGGTGGCCTTGAGGCCGTCGATGGTCGCCGGGATCTTGACCACGATGTGGGGATGGATCTGGGCCAGGCGCCGGCCCTCCTGGACCATGCCTTCCCAGTCCGTGGATACCACCTCGGCCGACACCGGCCCCTGCACCACCTCGCAGATCTCGTACAGGATCTTTTCGGGCTCGCCCTCCTCGCGGGAGAGCAGGGTGGGGTTGGTGGTCACGCCGTCAATGGCGCCCCAGCTGGCCAGCTCCTTGATGTCTGGAAGATGGGCGGTGTCTGCAAAAAGCCGCATGGTTCAACCTCCTTGTCGGCAAGGGTTTCGGCGTACAGGGTGTTCCTGCTGCGCGATTTCAACCGTGCATTATAAACCGCTTTGGCGGCAATGCGCAGGCGGGATCAGCGGCCGGGATACACGAAGCGTTCAAACCACCGGGCCATCTGGAACACCCGGCCGTCTTCAAAGGCCGGCGCCAGAAATTGCAGGCCGTAGGGCAGGCGATGGGGACCCCCGAAGCCGCCCGGAACCGAGATGGCCGGGATGCCCGCCAGGTTGGCCGATACCGTGAAGATGTCCAGAAGGTACATGGCCAGGGGATCCTGGCGCTTCTCGCCCAACCGGGGCGGGAAGGTGGGCGCCGTGGGGGTCACGATGAGGTCCACGGCCTCAAAGGCCTGCTGAAAGTCCTTCTGGATGAGCCGGCGCACCCGCAGGGCCCGGTTGTAGTACTCCTCGTGGTAGCCCGAGGACAGGGCGAAGGTGCCGAGAAGGATCCGGCGCTTGACCTCCGGGCCGAACCCTTCGCTCCGGGTTTTGCGGTACATCTCGTCCAGGTCGGCATAGCCCTCGGCCCGGAAGCCGTAGCGGACTCCGTCGTACCGGGCCAGGTTGGACGACGCCTCGGCCGTGGCCACCAGGTAGTACACCTGCACCGCGTACCGGCTGTGGGGCAGGTGGATCTCCTGGAGGCGGAACCCCTCCCGTTCCAGCTGTTCCAGGTACCGCTGGAAATGCAGGCGGATCTCGGGGTCCAGGCCTTCGGCTTCCACATACTCCACGGGCACCCCCAGGGTGAACCGCTGGCGCTCCCAATCGGGCGGGAACACTTCAGAAACCCGGGGAGCCGGCAGGTTCAGTGAGGTGGAATCCAGGGGATCGTGGCCGCCCAGAGCCTCAAACAGGAGGGCGGCGTCCAGCACATCGCGGGTCAGAAACCCGATCTGGTCCAGCGACGAGGCGAAGGCCACGAGCCCGTACCGCGACAGGCGGCCGTAGGTGGGCTTGAAGCCCACGGTGTGGGTGTAGGCGGCGGGAAGCCGCACCGAGCCGCCGGTATCCGAGCCCAGGGCCGCCACCGCCTCGCCCGAGGCCACGGCCGCGGCTGAGCCCGAGGAGGAGCCGCCCGGCACGAAGTCGGGGTTGTGGGGGTTACGGGTGGGCCCGAAGAAGGAGTACTCGCCGGAGGAGCCCATGGCAAACTCGTCCAGGTTGGTTTTGCCCAGAACGATGCCGTGGTGCTGGAGCAGGCGCTCAATGACCGTGGCGTTGTATGGCGACTTAAAGCCCAGGAGGATGCGGGAGCCGCAGGTGGTATCAAAGCCCTTGACCACGATGTTGTCCTTTACCGCTATGGGAATGCCGAAGAGCAGGCCGCGTTCGTCCGGGGGCACATCCTCCAGCTCTACGGCGCGGCGACGGGCCTCTTCGGCGAACACGTCAATGTAGGCGTTAAGGGTTTCCTCCCGGGCCTCGATGCGGTCCAGTACATCGTTGACGATGTCCAGGGGGGAGATCTCGTTCCGGCGTAAACGCTCGCGGAGTTCGTGGATGGTCTGATCTGCGAGACTCATAGGCTTATCTTAACCTGAGGCTTCAGGGGGCTCAAGGCAGGGTCCGATCGGCTCCCGGAGCCCAAGCCGCCGTGAAACACCCCGGACGGGTCAAGGACCTCTGGATTTCTCCGGGGTAAAATCGGTACCCTTGAGATCGCGGTCGGGAACGGTCTGCCTCCTGAAAGAGAACGGCGGGGGAGCCGTGCACGGCTCCCCCGCCGAGGCCGGAAGAAAAACCTGTCTACCGGACCACTACGAAACGGACGGTAGCCTGGGCATTGGGTGTCACGAGCCGGGCCAGGTACACGCCCGCCCTGGGCACCGAAACCGGCACCTCATGGGTGCCGGCCGTCAGGTTCAGGGGAATCTCCTGGATCCGGGCACCGGCGACATTGAACACCTCGAGCCGGGCTGGGCCAGCCTGGGGCACCTGCAGCAGGAGGCGGGCACCGTGGTGGGTCGGCAACGCTCGAAGCGTCAGGGCTCCGGCCGGTACATCGCCGGGCCCTTCGGCTACATCGGTCCAGTCGGAACGGTCAAACAGCACACGGCTATGGGGATCGTCCACATAGGCCACGCCGTAAACGCCGGAGGAGATCCAAGCAATATCGGGTTTCAAAACGATTGAGGCGTCTTCGTCGGAAAGGATCTCCGGGTCGGACCATGCAGGGATATTGTAAGAGCGGTGTCTGTATGCGATGGGGCCGTCGTAGAAGAAGGCCGCGCCAAAGCCATCGTTGTGAGTACCGGTCAGCACCGGACAGTAGGAATACGCAGTGGTATCCGGTGCCAGCGAGCCCCAATTCCAGGGGCCGCTCGGCACCTGTCCGTAGTTGATGCGGTACTTCACCCAGTCCGCGACTGCACCTTCGTGTTCAAAGGCCACAATCACGGTGTCCTGGTGGGCGGCGATGTCGGTATAGAGCATAAAGATGCTCCCGGCATAGTCAATGTTGCCCAGATCCTCAAAGGTGTCATCGGTCTTGAGGCGCAGGACATGCACACTGTCGTTTGCATTGATGTACGAGAGGAAGCTATATTGGTCCATCCCCGGGGTAACCCCATCGTTCCAGGTACCGGAAAGCCCCCTGGATGCGCTGGTGACACCTGTGGGAATCTGGTGGTAGGACAGGCCGTCTTCTCCGATCCAGAAAAACACCAGTTCCTGGTCGTCCAGAATGGCTGCGTAGTACAGGCGGTTGTTGTTGTAGGTGGAGTTGTCCCAGAGTTCAATCTCGTTGATGGCCACACCAAAATTGAAAACCTCGTGCCAGTTGTAGGCGGCGTCAATGGTGCCGGTGGCGGCGTCGGCCCGGCGCAAACGCGCCGTCGTAGGATCGCTTTCATTCCCGCCGTAGGCGATGTACACATCCTCGCCCATGGTTGCGAGCCCGGTGGGCAATCCCTGGTTTGTGTAGCTCCAGGCGAAGGTTTCGACCCAGGAATCTCCGCCGTCGGTGGACATGTGGAGAGACCAGAAGTAGCGGTTTGTGGCGGTGTCCTTGTAGGTTACCAGGGCGAACAGGTGCCCGGTGCCTTCGTGGCGTACCAGTCGTACCGAATACACGGAGTCCTTTTGGGTAATCACCACATCGTTGCCCCACCGATACGAGGTTCTGCGGGGTTCCCGCCACTGGATGCCTACGGCGATGCGGGTGGGGTCCAGGTAGCGGGCCAGATCCCGGGCCCGCTGGAGCGCGGCCTCGAAATGGCCTGCATTCCAGAGGGATTCCACCTCCTGGGCCAGATTTTGAGCCTCTTCAGAGGCCTGAAGGGGCAGTTCCAGAGAGATCCGGGCGTTGGCCCGGTCTGTGGGGCCGAGGTTTTCCAGAATGTTCCAGAAGGGGATGGCATTCAGGACAGGGGCGGATGTCCTCAAGGCCGGACGGTTTGCCCGAACCTGAGAAGGGACCCGGTAGGATGGCTGTGCAATCTGCGACCCCCCATCCACAAGATCCGGCGGCGCTGACCAGAGGAGACCTCCGGCCAGGACAACCAACATCAACATGCGTGGGATCATGAGTTACCTCCTTTCGAGGCAAGTATGGTGGGAGCAAGAGAGCGTGTCAAGTCAAATTAGTCAGAAAAACTCATTTTTTCGGGGAGGTCAGGTGCCGATAAAGGTCGGCGAGGCGGCGCCCCAGGCTCTGCACCGAGAAGTGCTGCTCGTAGTGTTCCCGGGCGGCTTCGCCCAGGCGCAGGCGGAGGTCGGCATCCCGGAGCAGCCGGATCAGCGCTCGGGCCAGGGCCTCGGGGTCCCGTTCGGGCACGAGGAGGCCGGTTTTTTCGTGCAGCACCACCTCGGGCAGGCCGCCGGTGCGGGAGGCCACCACCGGCGTGCCGAAGGCCTGGGCCTCAATGGCCACGACTCCCAGCGCCTCGGTTTGGCCGGTGCCGATTTCGTAGGAGGGCACGGCCACAATGGCGGCCCGGGGGTACTCCTCGGCCAGCTGCTGGGCTGGCAAACTGCCCCGAAAGGTCACACGGGAAGCCACGCCCAGCTGCCGGGCCAGGGTTTTCCAGTTTTCCTCTTCGGGTCCGCTGCCGATCATGACCAGGTGGGCCTCGGGCACGGCCCGGAGCACCCGGGCAAAGGCCTGGAGGAGCACATGGCCCCCTTTGAGCTCAATGAATCGGCCCACGAAGAGGATGCGGTGG
>WGAB01000305.1 GCA_015489295.1 Caldifarciminota bacterium | reverse complement strand
GTTTTTGAACATCGTGCTCCGGGGGCACAGGAGATAGTAGTCGCGGAGGGTGTGCACGATGGGCAGGTCCTCGGCCCGGGCGGCCCGCCACACGGCCACCGAGAACCCCACCAGCAGGTTCGTATGGACCACCTCGGGCCGGACCTCCCGCAGGATCGCCCGGACCCTGCCCGGCACCCGGGGGTTCCAGGAATCCAGGAGGTGCCAGAGGAGCCGCCGGGGGGCGGCCGGTGGGCTGGGAAGATAGGGAAAGTAGAGGTTGGGCGTGGGGATCCGGATGACCGGCACGCCGTGCACCTCCCCGCGTTCCTCCCGGGGCCCCTCGGTCAGGGTGAGCACCCAGGGTTCGTGCCCGGATCGGCGCAGGCCTTCGGCCAGCAGGGCCACGGACCGCTCGGCTCCGCCCAGGATCCGGGGAGGGTACAGGGTATTGACCACGAGAATCCTCATGGACCGAGGACCTCCGGCCGTCGGCTTCGGACTTTCATGCCGGTGCTAAATGTACAGGCGGAGGGCTGGAGGGTGTTAGTCCTGTGAAGAGGCCCACATTTCAGCGCGCTGTTTCCAGAGGGCGGTTCCCCAGAGGAACACGCCCAGGAGGGCGTTGGTCACGAGAGCGGTAACCACGGCGCCTTTCCACCCCCACACGGGGATAAGCAGCACGTTCAAACCCACACTGAGGGCCACCGCCAGCACCTGGATCAGACTCCGGATCCGCTGGTACCCGGAGCCGGTAAGGATGTCGCCGGCCACGAAGTGCAGGACCCGGAGCAGCAGGAGGGGGGACAGCCCGAGCGTCACGATGACAAGACCCGTATAGTCCTTTCCGATCAGGTGCAACAGCACAGGTGCGCCCACCACGGCGCCGATCCCCAGGAGCACGGCTAACACCGTCATGAGGGGAAGCCACCGACGGGCATAGCGGATCGCGTGACGGACCCCGCGCCCTCCGTGATGGAAAAACTCCGGGTAGGTGGCCGAGAACAGGGCTTGCAGGGGAAGGAAGGCGATGCCGATCAGACGTTGGGCCACGGCGTAGGTGCCCACCACGGCTGGCGAAACCCAGTGGAGCAACAGGCTTTTGTCCAGTTCACTGTAGGCACCGTGGGACGCCTGACCGATGGAAAAGTACAGTCCTTCACCCCATCGGTTCCACAGGGGAGCATCCAGGAACCTCTGGGGCCGGAGTTTAATCCAGACCGTGAGCATGCCGGTGATTCCGGAGGAGAGTCCTGCCAGGAGGTAGAGCAGGGCCCAGGATTGGGCCGTTTTGAGAACCCCGGGGAAAAGGAGAAACATGACCGCCAGGAACCGGTAACCGGCGATGGCCATGTAAAGGCGGGAGGTCACGGAGAGCTGCCGATGGGCCTGGAAGGCACGCCCGGCGAGTTCCGCACCCCGATTCCCGAAAAACTCCCCGATCGCCAGGGGAAGCAGCACGGATCCGATGACGTGGTGGGGCAGAATCCACCAGCCCAGGAAGGTTGCAATGGCCAGAAGCAGAAGGCCGCTGAGGACAGCCGTGGTGGTGGCGTGGCCCCAGAACCGGGAGAATTTTTGAGGATCACGAGCCACCTCTTGAACCAGAATATGGCCGCTGCCCCAAAGGGCAAAGGGGGCCAGCGAGGCCACAAGACCCAGGGACCCCGCGAAGAGCCCGTAGTTCTCGGCCTTCAGGACCCGTGCCAGGAGCAGGAAGGTGACGAACTGGAAAACGAACCGTACCCAGAGTCCGGAGAGCATCCAGGCAGCACCGTGGAGCACCCTCCAACGTTCGCGGTCCTGGGTTAGAAAACGCCGTAGCCGGTGGATCGAGTTCATCGAGTCCCTGGGGTTCGCCTGTGCAGGGGCTCATTATACACTGCCGGTTTCTGCCGGTGCCTTCCTGTATCCTTAAGCCCGGCAACGGGGGAGTCGGCGCAGGCCGGCTGAGAGGATCCCACAACAGGCGGGATCGACCCCTGGAACCTGATCCGGGTCATGCCGGCGTAGGGAAGTTGCCGTTTGCCCGTCTCAGGTTCCTCCCCCGTCCGAAAAACCACGACGGCAAGGGAGGTACAAGCCATGGCCCAACCCAAGGTGCAGTTTCCCGACCTCGGGAAGATCTCGCGGGAGTTCTTTGACCACTTTATCTATCCGCGGCTGGGCGCCCGGCGGCCGGATGTGCTCGTGGGCCCCCGCCACGGCGTGGACGTGGGCATCGTCAAGATCGGCAACGGCCAGGTGATGGCCATCACCACGGACCCCATTTACATCGTGCCCCAGTACGGCTGGGAACGCGCCGCCTGGTTCTCCTGGCACATCCTGGCCTCGGATGTCACCACCTCCGGGTTTCCGCCGGCCTTCGTGATCCCGGACTTCAACCTGCCCATCGGCATCCGGGAAGAGGAGTTTGAGATCGTGTGGCGCATCTGGCACGAGGAATCGGCTAAGTACGGCGCCGCCGTGGTGGCCGGCCATACCGCCCGCTACGACGGCACCGATTACCCCATGGTGGGCGGCGCCACCTTTCTGGCCGTCGGGCCCGAGGACCGGTACCTGACCCCGGAGATGGCCCGGCCCGGCGACCGGGTGGTGATCACCAAGGGCGCGGCCATTGAGGCCACCGGCATCTTCGCCGCCACCTTCCCCCGCACCATTGAGCGGGAACTGGGTGAAGCCGTGGCCGAAGCCGGCCAGGCCCTGTTTTACCAGATGAGCACCGTGGACGATGCCCTCACCGCCGTAACCG
>WGAB01000304.1 GCA_015489295.1 Caldifarciminota bacterium | reverse complement strand
TCAGGAGGTCCTGCTCGTCCTGGAACCCCAGGGCCCACAGGTTGTGGGGCAGGGGCACCCGCACCCTGCGGGCGGGAAAGGGAAACACGGCCATGGCGGCCAGCACCGCCAGGCCCAGGGTTTTCAGGGCCACGGTTTTGCCGCCCGCATTGGGCCCGGAGATGAGCAGCACCGCCTCGCGGAAATGCAGCGACAGGGGCACGGTGCCCTCAAACCCCTTTTCCTGCACGAGCAGGGGGTGGTACGCTTCCTCCAGCACAAACTCCGGCCCGTCGTGGATCTCGGGCAGCCTGGCGCCGAGGGTCCGGGCATACAGGGCCCGGGCGTACAGGGTTTCCAGGTCGCCCAGTTGGCGGCTCAGCTGTTCCAGGAACAGGGCGTGGTGGTGCGTCCGGTCGGAAAGGGCGCGCAGGATGCGCTGCACCTCCTCGCGTTCCTCCTCTTCGCGGCGTTTCAGGCGGTTCTGAACCTCAATGACCTCGTAGGGTTCCACAAAGAGGGTTTCCTCGGACTGGGAAAAGCCGTGCACCACGCCCCGGGGCTGCACATGCGACTTCAAGGGCAGCACATAGCGGCCGTTCTTGAGGGTCACGAAGGGTTCCCGGAGCCAGCCCTTGCGGTCGTAGGCCCGCTTCAGGGCCTCCATTTTGCGGAGAACCTCGGCCTCGGCCTCCTTTCGGGCCCTGCGGATGCGGGCGAGCGCGGGGCTCGCGTCGTCCAGCACCTCGCCCTGGGGCCCCAGCGACCGCCGGATTTCCTGGTACAGGCCCCGGAGCACCACGGGGTCCAGGAGCGCCTCCTGCACCGGCGTTCCCACTAAGGCCTCGTACAGGGTCAGGGCTGCGGCGATGAAGTCCCGCACCTTCAAGAGGTCCTGGGGGGTCAGCAGCGCGCCGGCGCGGATCTTTTCCAGGGGCAGGGGCCCGGGAAGGGCGGCGAAATCCAGCCGGAGCCCCTGGTCCACCTCGTGGATCAGCGCCTGGAGCAGGGCCTTCTGGCGGGCAATGGCTTCCCGATCCTCCAGAGGCTGGAGCCGTTCCAGGGCCTCGTGGCCCAGGGGAGACACAATGTAGCCCCGGAGGAGGGCCACCATCTTGCGGAACTCCAGCTTCTCCAGAGCACCCTCGGAGATCATAGAGGGAACTACATCTGGTTGTAGCGACGCATCCGGCGGAGCATCCGGCGGCGGGCCGCCATCAGCTCCTTGCGCCGTCGTTCGGACGGCTTTTCGTAGAACTGGATCCTCTTCAGGTCTTGGAGGATCCCGTCCTTGGTCACCACCTTACGGAACCTCCGTAAGAGGCTGTCAAAGGACTCGCCGTCCCGCAAACGGACACCCGACATATAGGTTCACCTCCTTCGGGCTGTTCACTTTGAGGGTTCGTCACCCTTTTCACCCCGGCCACTCAGGACCTCCTTGAGCCGGTCTTTCAACGAGGAAGGCCGGGGATTGGGGTGGTGGCCTTCCTCCAGGGCTTTCCACGCTTTCAGGAGCTTGCGCTCTTCCGGACTGAGTTCCTCGGGCTTGGGCACCCGAATCACTACCTGAACCCAGAGATCGCCCCGACCGCCGCGGAGCCGGGGCATCCCCTTGCCGGCCACCCGGAACTTCGTATGGCTGGGCGTGCCGGGCGGGACCTTTATTCTAACCCCTTCGCCCAGGATGTCCTGGACCTCTATTTTACCCCCCAGAACGGCCACGGGATAGGGAATCTCCACGGTGAGGTGCAGATCGTCGCCTTCCCGCCGGAACCGGGGATGGGGCTTTTCCTCAATGTACACCAGGAGGTCTCCTGGCGGGCCGCCCCAGGGGCCCACATTGCCCAGCCCCCGGAGGGTGAGGTACTGCCCCTCGCGCACCCCTGCGGGCACCCGGATCTTGACGGTACGGGTTTTGGGCACCCGGCCGGTGCCACCGCACACCGGACACGGATCGGTCAGGATCCAGCCCCGGCCCTCGCACCGGGGGCAGGTGGCGGTGCGGACCATATCGAAGAAGAACTGCCGGGTGCGGGTTTGCACCACGCCGGTGCCACCGCACACCGGGCAGGTGGTGCG
>WGAB01000303.1 GCA_015489295.1 Caldifarciminota bacterium | reverse complement strand
TCTTTTGAAGCGCCTTGAGGATTTCAAGCACGTCCCGGTCGCTGTCTTCAATGTCTTCCAAGAGCTCCTGGTACCGCTGGTAGGTCTCCTCATCGGCAATAGCCAGTTCCGCGATGTGGATGGGATCCCCGGGCTCTGCGTATTTCCAGGCGGGCAGGGTGTGGGTTTCTCGGGACAAACGGGCGCCTGTGTGGTCTCTGGATTCCTCGTAAACCTTTCGGGCGATCCGCTGTTCCTCTTCCGTAAGGCCGGTGATTTCTCCGGGGGATTTCAGGGAGTACACCACGACCATGACCTCGTCCATCGGCTCCAGGGTTTCCTGAAGGACACCGCTTTCCTTCAGATCGTCCAGTACATCGTAAAAATGGGCCGGAATGGGCCCGTGGGTCTCGCGTACATAGAGATCCCCGGTAATGCTTTTGCCCCGGCTGCGGTAGGCTTCCAGATCCGCATACAATACCCATTTGGCCAGCCGGGTTCTGCCTTTGACCTTGCCCCCAGCCAGCCGGAGAAAGTAGAGAACCAATGCCTTGAATTTGTCCTGGCGAAACATGAGATGCACCTCCCGTGCACATGAAAAGGTACACCGGGGGGTTCGGTTGTGCAAGGGACGCCCTTCCCTCTTCCCTTGCAGCACCGCGGGTTCGTGGCCATAATACCGGCACCATGAAAGCCATGCACCTGACCTTTCCCCGACGGTACTTCTTCGGCCCCGGCGCCCTGGAACGCGCCGTGCGGGCCTTTCCCGCCCTGGGCCGGCGCGCCGTGATCGTCACGGGCCGGCACTGGGCCCGGGAAAGCGGCACGCTTCAGCGCCTGGAACAACAGATGGCATCCCAGGGCCTGGAAACCCTGACCCTCGCCGGCATCCCTCCCAACCCCGACCGTGTGGACATCAACGAGCGGGCCCAGGAAGCCGCCCGCTGGCAGCCCGATTTCTTTGTGGCCCTGGGCGGCGGGAGCGTGATGGACGCCACCAAGGCCATCGCCCTGGCCGCCCGCGAGGGTAAAGACATCTGGCACTATATCACCGAACGGCCCCGCCGGGTGCAGGCGTATCCGGTAGTGGCCGTCGCCACCGTGGCGGCCAGCGGCTCCGAGTTTGACGGCGCCGCGGTCATCAACCATCGGGAACTCAAGGCCAAGATGCCCCTGAGTTACCCCGAACTCGTGCCCCAGATCGCCGTGGTGGACCCCGAGCTCCAGGTGTCGGTGCCTCCGTACCAGACGGCCCTGGGGGCGGTGGACATCTTTTGCCAGTTCCTGGAGCCCTATCTCCTGGGCCAGGGGGCCTTTGCACCGGCCGAAGAACTGGCCCTCCTGGCACTCCGCCTGGTCATAGACCGGGGCCGCGCCGTGCTGAAGCATCCCCAAAATCTCCAGTTTCGGGCCGAACTCGCCTATCTTGCGGGCCTTTCCATGAGCCAGCTGGCCCGCCTGGGCCGCGGCGGCCGCTTTTCCCTGCACTGGCTGGAACATGTGCTCTCCGGCCATTACCCCGACATTCCCCATCCCCAGGGCCTGGCCTCGCTTTTGCCGGCCTATCTCAAGTTCCATATTCCGCGGAGGCCCGAGGTGTTCCGGCCGGTGGCCCTGGCCCTCACCGGGTCGGCCGAGCCCGAGGGCCTCGTGGCCTTCGTGGAGGACTGGCTCCACGACCTGGGCGTGGCCCGGCGGCTCCAGGACCTGGGGGTGGCCCGGGAAAGCCTGCCCACCCTGGCCCGGGATGTGATGCGCTATTACGGCTGGGAGCCCGACGGCCGGGTGTCCGGCCCGGTGCCCATGGACGAGGCCGATGTTCTTGCCATCTACGAGGCATCCTTTTAAAACGGGAGGCGTCCCATGAAGTCGTATCGCAAGGAACTGTGGTTTAACACCCCCACCCGGGTGGCCCTCATCAACATCACCCCGGAGGTGGAAAAAGCGGTTCAGGAAAGCGGCGTGAAGGAGGGCCTGTGCCTGGTCAACGCCATGCACATCACGGCCAGCGTGTTCATCAACGACGACGAGCCCGGCCTGCACGAGGATTTTAAAAAGTGGCTGGAACAGCTGGCACCCCACGAGCCCACCAGCCGGTACCTGCACAACCGCACGGGCGAAGACAACGCCGACGCCCACCTGAAGCGCACCATCATGGGCCGGGAGGTGGTGGTGGCCATTACCAACGGCAAGCTGGACTTCGGCCCCTGGGAGCAGATCTTTTACGGGGAGTTTGACGGTCGCCGGCCCAAGCGGGTGCTGATCAAGATCATCGGGGAGTAGGTCACGATTCCACGGGCTCCCCGATGGGCATGAGGGCGCCGATCCACTCCTTTTCCGGGTCCAGGCCGATAAGGGTGGCTACGGCGTCGTCGTCAAAGGCACCCACGAGCACGGTGCCAAGGCCCAGCCCACAGGCTACCAGATAGGTGTTCTCGCAGGCGGCCCCGAGGTCCGTAAACACGTACCGGTACGCGCGGTACCCGTACTTGCGGCGGGTGCGCTCATAGACGATGGCAAAGATGAGCACCGCCGCGGCGTCGGCCAGGAACTCCTGGTCGTAGGCCGCCCGTACCAGCGCCTCCTGGATTTCCCCTTCCACCAGGTGGTACAGCCGGTGCTTGAAGGGGTGGTAATGGAAGATGCCGGCCGGCAGATCGGCCACCTGCCGGGCGTACACATAGAGCTCCAGGGGATGAAGGGCGCCGGCCGAGGGGTAGGCGCGCAGCGGATAGCGGTCGCGGTATAGGTGGGTCACCCCCACGGTATAGTGAAGCAGGGTGGCAAGGTGGGCCAGGGGCAGCACGAAGTCCGGGTTGTAGGTGCGCAGGCTCCTGCGTTGTTGCAGGGCTTCGTGGAGGGGCATGGGTAGAGGCAGGGGATCGGGCAGGGCGTAGGACGGTGCCGTGGGGTACTCCTTAAGGG
>WGAB01000302.1 GCA_015489295.1 Caldifarciminota bacterium | reverse complement strand
TGGTTGTGGACCAGGATCACGGCCGCCGCCCGGTCGGCAATGGCCCCGGCAAAGACCTCCCGGGGGTGGACTGGACTAGAATCCAGGAGCCCCACGGTCACCACGCGGGTCTGGATGACCTCATGGGCACCGTTCAGGGTGAGGCACAGAAAGTACTCCTGCCGCTTATCGGCAATATGTTGCACATAGGGCAGCACATCTTTGGGTTCATGGATCGCCGGACGGCCGCGCTGGAAAAACCGGCGGGCCAGTTCAAAGGCCGCCACAATCTGGCTGGCCTTGGCCTCGCCGATGCCGGGAATCTGCCGGAAATCCTCCACCTGCCAGCGGTGCAACTCCGGCCCGGCCTTCTTCAGGATCTTTTTGGCCAGATCCAGGGCGCTTTTCCCCTCCATGCCCGTGCGCAGCAAAATGGCCAGAAGTTCCGCGTCCGTGAGTGCCTGCGGTCCCCGCTCCAGCAACTTCTCTCTGGGCCGCTGGAAATCCGGCAGATCCTTGATGCGTTTACGCTTCATCTGCCTTTCCCGCATGTTGCCGCAGGTCCGGAAGGTCCAGGTCCGGATACTTCTCGTGGAAATAGGCCGAGAGCAGGGCCCGGAAGAGCTTCGTGTGCCGCGGAATCTTCAGGTGCAGCAGTTCATGGAGAATCACCAGGGTGCGTACCGGCGCCGGCTGTTCCAGCAGTTCCCGGTTGAAGGTCAGCCGGCCCTCCACCGAGCAACTGGCCCATTTTCGAGTCATCCGGCGGAGGCGGATCTCCCGGGGTTGCACGCCCAGCCGCCGCGCCCAGGCCTGCACTTCGGCCCGGAACACCTCTTCCGGCACCTGGGTTTCCAGAGGCTGCCACCCCTTAGCCATGCGCCCTCCGCAGCATCTGCAACAGCCGTTCCACCAACGCCGTCATCTCCTCCAGATCCCTTTCGGGGAGCACCCGATACAGCCGTCGCCGCAGTTCGCGCTCCTGGGCCTCGTTCCAGGTCCAGTGGGGATAGGTCTTCAGAGCCTGCTCCACCTGCTGCGCGATCGCCTCGGCGTTTCCCACACCCTCCAGCTTCAGGAACCAGAAAACAGCAAACCCCTCCGGGGACAGGTGCGAGTGTTCTCGGGCCCGTTCGGCTTTTTGCACTTCCTGTACCAGTAGTTCCAGCTCCTCCAGGGCCTCGGTGCTGGAAATCTGGCGCTCGTAGAACCGCCGGGCGATGGCGTCGGCCCGCTCCCCAATGGGGATCAGATAGGGGTCCTGGTGGCGGCGGGACGCCACCAGCTGGAAAAAGGCCTTGATGAGGTTGAACACCCGGCGGACCTCGGGAACCTGGGCCTCGGTCAGCTTCTGCAGCGCCTTGCCGTCCAGGGCATACACCGCGTCCGGTTCCGCCACCTCGGGGGTCCGGGTATGGCGCTGAACGATCCGGGCGGTTTTCCGCAGGAACTCGCGGTCCACCGGCACGCCGGGCTCGAAGTTCTCCTTCAGGATGCGGTACATATCGGCGAGTTGCTCATAGGCCTCAAGGTACGGCCTGAGGAAGGGCTCCGGCGACAGGATCTCGTACAGATCCTGGAGTTCCCGGAAAAAGCGGTAAAACTCCTCCCGTCGCTCCTGATTCCGGAAATGTTCCAGCACTGCATCCACGGCCTTATCTGCGTTTTGGCCCTTCCAGAAGCCCAGAAACTCGGCCTCTGCCCGGTCCATCAGCCTCTGGAACCGCTCCTTCAGCACCTCCAGGCCCTGCACCACACCGGGGTTCAGGCGCAGGAGTTGTTGAATCAGGACCTCTCGGAGCACCAGGCCGCTCTTGCCCCCGTGGAGCCGCAGGGCTTCTTCGGGTGGGAGATAGGCCCAACCGACCTCCTGCGCATAGCGGATCAGCGGCTCCTGCACGGTCCGGCGTTCACTTCCCAGGGTCATCGTGAAACTCCCAATTACCGGTCCCCGAATAATTCCTGTAGCAAAGTTTGCCGATCTACCTCCAGGTAACGGGCCACCTCGGTGAAGATGCGGCTCAATGTTCCAACACGCAAGGGGTGATGCCGGGGAATCGTAATCCGATGCTCCGCGCCTTTAAAAATTGAAACCAGGCGCATGTGACTCCCCGTTTGTCTGACCACCTTATATCCATAGCGAGACAATAATTGTGCCAAATCCTCGCCGTCGAGGTCACGGGGCAACTTCATACGGGAATGACTTCCTCTTTGACAAGATGCAAACGGATCACCGCGGGGCGTTCCCCTTCGTCGAAGTGACAGTGTACGGCGTCTCGAACCCGCTCTTTGAGTTCCTCAAAACTATCGGCTTCGGTGAAGATGGCGTGTCCCAAAGCCCGGGCTTCGTAGCCCCCCTCGGGCGACTCCTCCACCAAAAAGATGATCTCTTTCTCTACGCCTTTCATCTTCTCACCTCTCCAAGCTCATTATAGAGGACCACACCTCCGCCCTGGACTTGCTCCCGCATCCAGGGTGTAGTCCATCCGGAGTGACACGTCCGCAGGACATCCCAGAATCTCCTCCAAGAATTCCTTGAGTTCCACCACTTGTAAAGATCGATGGGTCTTCAAACTTCACCAGGATATCCACATTGCTCTCCGGCCCAGCTTCGCCGCGAACCACGGTGTTAAACAAGGATAGAAATTTAACGTCGAATGCCTTCAATTCTTCACGGTGTGCCACCTACACCACCTCCTTTACCTCCCCCTCGCTTATCGTCCGCGAAATTAAGGGAGGTTTTAAACAGCACTTCCGGCACTGTCCTATGGGTCTTCGGGGAAATAAGGTTGTCGAACTAATCCATATCTACAGCCTAGATTCGTATGTGCTACTCCTCCTCCGGAACAAGGGTCCAGATGCGCTTGAGGGGCAGTTCTGCCCGTAGGTCCTCCGGCAATCGGTCGTAGTTATCTAGGAGCGCGTCGAGCAAATCGTCGGCGTCCCAGAGTCTGATCTCGAAGAAAACCCGCCTGGCTTCGTTGAGCGCGGTGCTCTTGAACCCTCCCCAGGATACCAGGAGCCCCTGTTCGGCTCCGAAGTGCTTCATAACTCCTTGCAACTCCCGTAACACCTTGATGTCCTGGGGGTGATCGCTTGACTTGACCTGTACACAAAGTCTAGGTGGATCGAAACCCATCGGCCCGCGTCCGGCGACTATGTCCACACCGCCGTCTGCCCCTACAGGGGGTAAGAGTACCTTGTAGCCCTGGGCACGCAGCACTGCGGCCACCAGCCGCTCTAGGTCGTGTCCACGGAACTTTCTTCCTATGTACTGGCGGATCAAGTCGCGGGCGTACGTCTCAAGGTCGACCGGTGCCTCGCCTTCTTCTATCTCGGGCTCTCCTTTTGGAAGTGAGGTGGCGGGTTTCCTGCCTTCCAAGATCGCCTTGATACGTTCTTCCGCGTTGTTACGTCGGATGCGACACACGGTCATGAAGGCCCCAAGGGAGTAGAGGATGTCCTGGTCAAAGGCTGAGCGAGGTATGTCAGTTTGGAGCCAATTCACCGGGCGGGTGTGGCGGGCGTCCTCCGGGAAATCGGGCCGGTATTGGTAAGGGCCTGTTATCTGTCCAATGGCGATAGCTGAGCGCCTCTTGAGCGGCAGAACGACCAAGTCACCCTCTTGGATGCGGTGAATGAAGGTCCACACCTGACCTAACCAGTTAGCAATTGTGTTTCGCTTTGCATGAGGGTACGCCTGTTCCATCAAAGCCTGCAATGCCTCCCGTGAGTTTATGTGGGAAAGGTCGGGCAGTTCCTCCCAACCAATGACAACTACCCCTCGCTCCAAAGCCAGATCTTCTCTTTCTCCGTATCTTCCCGCCCGCACAAGCCACACAGCCACCTATATCACTCCTTCTTGCAGTTTCACCCGCACCTTGCCAGCTATGAGATGATAAAGCAACGAGTGGAAGAGGGTATCCAGCGCCTCCTCGACCTCAATTTTACGGTCCACCGGTTGCAAAATGCGGGCAATTTGGCGTTGCTCGTCGAGGGGTGGGTGGGAGATTGGAAACTCAGCCAACCCATGTTTGGAAAGGTTAGGGATCGTGGTTTTGTTCCCGCGTCCCTGATATAGTCCGAAGAGTTTGATCGCGGCTTGCATCCAGTACATGTGAAAACGAGGATCCGTTGCTTGTGTGGAAGCCCTGACCCGGAAGATGTGGTTTTGATAGAAAACGCCCTGCATTTGACCCTCCCAAAGGGCTGTACGACCGATTTCTCCACCTTCACAAACAAGGAGATCTCCCTCTCTAAGTGCGTACTTTTGTTCTTCTTCCTCTGTGAAGTCCATTCGGTCTAAAACACTCAGGTCGACTTTTCCCCATAACACATTTGCTGTTCGAAGAAAGGGGCGTGGGCGGACACCTTTGTCCTTTTTTTCGAGACAGTGCTTTACCCTGCTGGATCGTGTACATCTCCCCCAACTTCACCACGCGCCAGTGGGCAGGGATGGAGCCGATTTCGGTTTGCTGCAACGCCACCTGGTCTGCTGCATCCACGGGCACGGGGCCGTAGGTGAAGAGTTGGCGCATGAGGCTCTTCTTGAGGTCGCGTAGGGCGGCGATGACC
>WGAB01000301.1 GCA_015489295.1 Caldifarciminota bacterium | reverse complement strand
GCGCGACGAGGCCGAGATCCGCGGCCACCGCCGCACCTACATCGGAGCTCTGCCCGGCCGCATCATCCAGGGCATCCGCCAGGCGGGCTCCAAAAACCCCGTGTTTATGCTGGATGAGGTGGACAAAATCGGCCAGGACTTCCGGGGCGACCCCGCGGCCGCCCTCCTGGAGGTCCTGGACCCGGAACAGAACGCCACCTTTTCCGACCATTACATTGAGGTGCCCTTCGACCTGTCGCGGGTGCTCTTCATCCTGACCGCCAACATCACGGCCACCATCCCTCCGGCCCTTCTGGACCGCATGGAGGTCATTGAAATCCCCGGCTACACCGACGAGGAGAAGGTCCACATCGCCCGCCAGTACCTGGTGCCCCGGCAGCAGCGGGAAAACGGCCTGGAGGACCTCCGGATCATTTTCCAGCGCCAGAGCCTCTTGAAGATCATCCACGAGTACACCCGCGAGGCTGGCGTGCGCGACCTGGAACGCAAGATCGGCGCCGTTCTACGGAAGATCGCGGTGCAAAAGGCCTCGGGCAAACTGAAGCAGCGCCGCATCGTGATCACCCCCCGCCGGGTGGAACAGGCCCTGGGGCCACCCCTGTACTACTCCGAGGTGGCCTCGCGGCAGGGCGAAGTGGGCGTGGTTACCGGCCTGGCCTGGACCCCGGTGGGCGGCGACATCCTATTCATCGAGGCCCTGATGATGCCCGGCGGCCGACACCTGTACCTCACCGGCCAGCTGGGCGAGGTCATGAAGGAATCAGCCGAGGCCGCCCTTTCCCTGGTGCGCGCCCGGGCCAAGCAGCTGGGCGCGGACCCCAAGTTTTACGACAAACACGACATCCATATCCATGTGCCGGCCGGGGCCATCCCCAAGGACGGCCCCTCGGCGGGCATCGCCATTTTTACGGCCCTCGTGTCGCTGTTGACCCAGGTGCCGGTGGACCCCCATATCGCCATGACCGGCGAGATCACCCTCCGCGGCAAGGTGATGCCTGTGGGCGGCATCAAGGAAAAGGTGCTGGCCGCCCACCGCGCCGGCATCCGCACGGTCATCCTGCCCCGCTGGAACGAAAAGGACCTGCGCGATATTCCGGCCCATGTGCGACAGTCCCTGCGGTTCGTGTTCGTGGACCATGTGGACCAGGTGCTGCAGGAGATCTTCGGCGATCGGCTCCCGGTCAAGAAGCCCAAACCCCGCCCCCAACATGCCCCTGCGCCGCATTGAAGGCACCCTCCTGAGTTTGCCGAACCTCCTGTCGCTCGTGAGGCTGCTCCTGTTTCCCGGGTTCGTGTGGGCTCTGGTCCGGGGCCAGAACCTCGGGGCCCTGGGCGTGCTCGCGCTCATGGCCCTGACCGATGCCCTGGACGGCTTTCTGGCCCGCAAACGGCACCAGGTGACCACCCTGGGCAAGATCCTGGACCACGTGGTGGACAAGGTCATCATCCTGACCATCACCTGGCTGTTGATCCGGTACCGGGACCTCCCCGGCTGGGTGTTCTGGCTCATCCTGACCCGGGAGGTGCTCACCATCCTGGCCACCGCCTACATGTTTTTCCGGCACGGCGTCATGGGGCAGTCGAGCAAACTGGGCCGGGCAACCGGGGTGGCCATGGCGGTTACCCTGCTGTTTTACCTGTTCAACTGGCCACACCGGCACCAGATCCTGTACCTGACCCTGGCGCTGGCCGTGGTGGCATCCCTGAACTACCTCCACATCTACGGACGATGGCTGCCCGGCCTGGATGCCCGCTCTGCGGGCTCCGTTGAGGAATAGGCCACGCATGGAAACGCTGGAAGGGTTTTTGGAACCTGCAGGGAAACCAACGGGTCCTTGGAGGAAGACCCCCGCAGGATGACGAGCCCATGACCGTGCCGGTGCTTCTGCTCCAGCCATGGCCCTTTCCCCCGCCGACGCCAAACCCCACCTTGAAAACGCTGCTGCCCCTGCTCGCGGAGAAGGGATACCGGTTCCACATCGTGGCCCCCCAGGCCTCCGACGAGGCCTCAGATTTCCCTGTGTACGGGGTGGACTTTCAGCTTCGGGCTTCCCGCTGGCCCAAGTATCCGGCCCACGTGCTGTATGTGTGGGAACTGGCGCGGCTGAACCGGCGGATGGTCCGCCGGGCGCTACAGGTGGCCCGAGAACAACCCTTCCGCCTGGTGCTGGGCCTGAGCGGCGCCGTGGCTCCGGCCACCGAACGGGTGGCCCGCATGCTGAAGGTGCCGTCGCTTGTGAAACTCTTCGGCATCACCTATTTCCTGCGGTACCGGCCCACGCCCTGGCAGTGGCTGCAAAATCGCGAAAACCTGCTGGCCTTCCGCTCAAGGGTCAATGGCTTGCTCCTGGTGGAGGACGGCACCGGCGGCGCCACCGCAGCCCGGCGCTGGCGGTTTCCCGGCCGCGTGTGGGTGGAACCCCAGGGGTTCCCCGAGGAATGGCCGCGCACCGGACGCTACACCCGCGGAAGCCTGGGGATCGCGCCCGACCAGCAGGTGCTGCTGGTGGTGGGCCGGCTGGCAGCCATGAAGGGGGTGCGGTTTCTGCCCGAACTGCTGGCCCGGCTGGATGCCCGGCTTCCCTGGGTGCTGGTGCTCGCCGGCGAGGGCCCGGAACGGCCGCGCCTGGAGCAGGCGTTTCGCCGCCTGGGGCTTGACCGGCGGGTGCGGTTCCTGGGGTATGTGCCCCACGAGCACCTGGGCGATCTCTACCGCCTGGCAACGGTGTACCTCGGCATCTCGCCGGTGGCCAATGTCACGTTGCCGGTGGTGGAGGCGCTGGCCTCCGGGGTGCCGGTGGTGGCCTTTGATTGCCAGGAAACCGGCAGGATCCTGAAGACCCCGGCCGTGCAGCTGGTGCCACCCTTTGACCTGAAGGCCTTTGCCCGCGCGGTGGAACACTGGCTCCGGCACCCCCAGGAACGGCAGCAGGCCGCAGCCGAAGCCCGGCAATTCGCCCGAAGGCGTTTTCTCACCTGGCCCCAGGTAGCCGAACTGGAACACCGGGTGTTCCAGGAACTGTTGCACCAGGCCCATGCGCATCGTTAAGAACATCGCGGCCAACTACACCCTGCGCCTGGGTTCCACCCTGCTGGCCCTGGTGCAGGTCAAGCTCCTGAGCCTGGGGCTCTCCAAAGCCTCACTGGGGCTTTACTTCGGCACCGCCGGCACCGCCCTGTTCCTTCTGGAGTTCCTGAAGATGGGGATGCCCCTGGTGCTCCCGCGGTTCGTGCCCCTGTACGAGGCGCGCGGGGAACCGGAACAGGCCCGGGCCCTGGAGGGCTTGGTGTTCGCCGCCTATGCCGGCCTGGTACTGCTGGTGGCCCTGCTGGCCTGGCTGGTCGCCCGGGCGTTGCCGGGCCGGGCGTTCTGGCAACTGTTGCCCGTGGCACTGCTCGCCTTTGGCGTTCAGGCCTGGAACCAGCTCCAGAGCACGGCCCTGGTGGCCCATCGGCGCGTGACCACCGCCGCCTGGGTGTTTCTGCTGGGCCAAACGCTGTTCACCGTGCTGCTCTTTGGGATCCGGCACGCACTCACCCTGCACCGGGTGTACGGCCTGGCGGCGTTGTCCTTCCTGATGTCCAGCGGCCTCGCCCTGAGCCTGCTCCGGCCGGGGCATCCCCTGCGGTTCCGGCCGGATCCTGAACTCTCGCGCTTCGTGCGGTTCGCCGTGTACCACACCTTCTTTGCGCCGGTGTTCCACTACTTTGACTATGTGGTGCTCTCCTTTGCGTCCACCTGGGGGTCGCTGGCCCTTTTCGGCCTGGCCCGCCGCGTGGAAGAGTTCCTGAAGAAACTCCTCTGGATCCCCCTGGAGGTGCTGGCTCCGGAGATCAGCCTGCGGGACGGCGCCCGGCGCCAGGGGCACCACCTGGCCAACCGCGTGATCCGGCTGTACTGGCTGCTGAGCCTGGCCCTGGCGGTGCCCGCGTTCCTGTTCCGGAACGAACTGGTGGTGCTGATCTCGCG
>WGAB01000300.1 GCA_015489295.1 Caldifarciminota bacterium | reverse complement strand
CCTCGTAGGAGGTGTGGGATGAAGGTTCGCGAAATCATGAGCAAGGGGGTGATCAGCTGCCACCCCTACACCCCCATCCAGGAGGTGGCCAAGCTGATGACCGATCACAACATTTCGGCCCTGGTGGTCGTCAACGACGACGGCACCCTGGCCGGTATCGTTTCCCAAACCGACCTGGTGAATGTGCGGGTCCATGAGGAGTACTGGGAGCACTGGCGTGGTTTGTCGGCCAAGCACATCATGACCCGCGAGGTGGTGACCGTGTCGCCGGAAACCACCCTGAAGGAAGCGGCGCGGATCATGAAGGAGCGCGGCATCCACCGGCTGGTGGTCACCGAAGAAAAGGACGGCAAGGTGTATCCCATCGGCGTGATTTCCATGACCGACATTGTTCGGGCCATGGCAAAAGGAGTGTGAGCACCATGAGCGATCGGAACAAAAAGCCTACTCCGGAGGGGGAGGAATTTCAGAAGGCCACCCACCACGAGGAACTGTTTGAAGAGTTCCTGGAGCCCGACGAAACCCCGGCCAGCAAGTTGCCCGGGGAACACAAGGCCCTTCACGAGTCGCGGCTCCCCTCGGTGGGGCTCCTGAATGTGGAGGAGTATGTGGCCGACTTCAACGAGCGGGTGATCGGCGCCTACCGCAAGGGCGTGGGCGACACCGAACTGCCCGCCGATGTCGGCGTAGCCCGGTCCATTATTCCGCCGGGCACCGGCGCCCTCCGTGACTTCTCCTATGTGGGCCTGGAAATCCCCGAATTCATCAGCACCAACTGCGTGGCCTGCATGAAGTGCGTGACCGAGTGCCCGGACACCGCCATCCTGGGCAAGGTGATCCCCGAGTCCAAACTGCCCGAGTACATGAAGGAGGTGCCGGAGGAAGACAAGCCGCTGATTGAAGCGCATCTCGCAAAAACCAAGAAGTTCTACGAGTTGCCCACCAAACGGGGACTGGAACCCGGGCTCTTTGCCATCTATGTGGACCCCACCAAGTGCAAGGGCTGCGGCGAATGCGTGACTGTGTGCCGGGAGATGGGCTACAACGCTCTCATCATGCGGCCCAAGCAGGAAGACACGATTCCCAAGTACCGCAAGGTGTTCCACTTCTTCCGCCGCCTGCCCGATACCCCGCGCGAGTACGTCACCGAGAAGGCCCTGGCCGACATCATGCTCCTGGGCGATTCCCTGCTCTATGTCGGGGGCGCGGGCTCCTGCGCCGGCTGCGGCCAGGCGACCACCATCCGCATGATGCTGGCGGCCATGGGCTTCAAGTACGGCAAGGAGAACCTGGCGCTCGTGGCGGCCACGGGCTGCAACACGGTGTACGGCTCCACCTACCCCTTCAACCCCTATCTCGTGCCCTGGATGAACTCATTGTTTGAGAACGCGGCCACCGTGGCCATGGGCGTGCGGGCGCGCTGGAACCAGATCGGCTGGAAGGACAAGAAGCTGTGGGTCCTCGGCGGCGACGGCGCCATGTACGACATCGGGTTCCAGGCCCTGTCGCGGATGCTCGCCTCGGGCATGGACATCAATGTGCTGGTGCTGGACACCCAGGTGTACTCCAACACCGGCGGCCAGGCGTCCACCAGCACCTTCACCGGCCAGGAGGCCAAGATGGCGGCCTTTGGTAAGGCCCTGCCCGGCAAGGTGGAACAACGCAAGGAGATCGCCCGCATCCTGATGATGCATCCCGAGGTGTTCGTAGCCCAGACCACGGCGTACCACATCAACCACTTTTACCAGGCCGTGCTGGAGGCCGCCGAGTACCCGGGTCCGGCGGTGGTGATCGCCTACAACACCTGCCAGCCCGAGCACGGCGTAGCCGACGACGAGGCCGCCCTGCGCGCCAAGATGGCCGTGTATTCCCGTGCGTTTCCGCTGCTCATCTACAACCCCAGCAAGGGCAAGACCATCAAGGAGCGGCTCTCGCTGGCCGGCAACCCGGCGGTGACCAAGGACTGGTACGTGAACCCGCGTACCGGCGAGGTGATCGACTTCATCGCCTTTGCCCGGGGCGAGGGGCGGTTCCGCAAGCACTTCGACGAGAACGGCAACCCCTCGGAGTTCCTGAAGAAGGTGAACGAAGACCGGCTGCAGAACTGGCGCCTGCTGCAGGAACTGGCAGGCATCCGCCGCGCGGAATAGGCTGTTGGAGAGTTTGGTTGGGCCGGGCCCCGGCGGAGCCGGGGCCCGGCCCAATTTGTTGAACGGAACTCCCCGTTAGCCCCGGATCGCCTCCGCTGTATATTTCCCGCATGCGGCGCTGGCTGATCCTGGTCGGGATTCTCCTGCTGGGGGCCGGAGGGCTCGTGGCGGGCTCCGGAGCCTTCGGCGTTGTGGAGGCGCGGGCCTTCGGAGCCCGGCCCAACGACGGAACGCCCGACGGCGCGGCCCTGCAGGCCGCCCTGGATTCCCTCAGGGCCCGGGCCCTGCGCGCGCTGCCAGCCCCTGCCAAGGTGGAGGCCGGATCCCGGTTCGCCCTGTTCACCCTCCAGCTGGAACCGGGCCTGTACCTTCTGGAACGGCCGCTTTTCGTGGACCTTTCCTTCGTGCGCCTGGAGGGCCGGGGCGCGGTGCTCCGCCCGACCCCGGATTTTTCCCCTGACCCCTGCGCTCCG
>WGAB01000299.1 GCA_015489295.1 Caldifarciminota bacterium | reverse complement strand
TCTCCAGGGCGCACTTGCGCACGGCTTCGCCCGAAAGATAAGTGGTGGAGGAGGCATAGGCCCCTACATCAAAGGGGGTCAGGTCGGTGTCCGACGACCGCACGATGATGCGGTCCACCGGAATGTCCAGCACCTCCGCCGCGATCTGGGCGAGCACGGTATCGGAGCCGGTGCCGAGGTCGGTGGCGCCCACATGCAGGTTGAAGGAGCCGTCGTCGTTCATCTTCATGTAGGCGCTGCCCATGTCGATCTCCGGGATGGCCGAGCCCTGCATGGCCGCGACCATGCCCACGCCGCGCACCCGATGGGGCGCCGGCTGGTGCCGTTTGCCCCGCTTTTCGTACCAGCCGATGGCCTCGGCCCCGCGGTCAATGCACTCGTCCAGTCGGCACGAATGGATCACCTGTTCCACGCCCTCGCGGCCCTCGCCCAGGGCCTTGAAGACCTCGGAGGTTTCGCCCTCCCGGATGTGCCAGCGTTTGTAGAACTCCAGCACATCCATGCCGAGTTCGCGGGCGATGATGTCCACCTGCTGGCCCAGGGCGAAGTAGCCCTGGGTGGCGCCGTAGCCCCGGTAAGCGCCGCCCACCGGCAGATTGGTGTACACCGAGCGGCCGTGGAACCGGAGATGGGGGATTTTGTTCAGAAGGGGCAGGGTTTTGGACCCTGTGTTGGTCAGAACGGTGAGCGCGTGGGACCCATAGGCCCCGGCGTTCATCAAGGCATCCATCTCCAGAGCCACGATGGCCCCGTCTTTCCGCCGGACCCCGGTTTTCAGGCGGATCTTCATCTCGTGGCGGGTGCGGGTGGCGAAGAGCACCTCCTCCCGGCTGAGCACCAGCCGGCTGGGACGCCCGGTGCGCCAGGTGGCGAGGCCCACCAAAGGCTCCAGCAGCACCTCCTGTTTGCCGCCGAAGCCTCCGCCGATGCGGGGCTTGATCACCCGGATCTTCCGCAGCGGGATGCCGAGCACCATGGCGGTGATCCGGCGGGCGTGGAAGGGCACCTGGGTGCTGGAGATGATCACGAGCCGGCCCTGTTCGTCCAGGTACGCCAGGGCGGCGTGGGGTTCCAGGGCGCTGTGGCTCATGTAGGGGGTACGGTATTTGTGCTCAATCACGAAATCGGCCTCGGCGAAACCCCTGGCCGGATCGCCGTAGGAGAACTCCACCTCGGCGGCCAGGTTGCGGGCGGGATCGTAGGGCACGGGGATTTTGGCGAACTCGCCGTCGGTGTGGAGTTTGGGAGCGTCGGGCTTCAGGGCCTCCTCCATATCAAACACGGCGGGCAGCACCCGGTAGGTCACCCGGATGCGTTTGAGGGCTTCCTCGGCGATCTCCGGGGATTCGGCGGCCACCATGGCCACCCGGTCGCCCACGAAGCGCACCTTCCGATCGAAGAGCACCGTGTCGTAGGGGGAGGGCTCGGGATACCCCTGGCCGGCGGTGGTGTGCAGCACCCGGGGCACATTGCCGTAATGGAACACAGCCACCACGCCGTCCAGGGCCTCGGCCTCCGAGGGGTCCAGGTTCACGATCTCGGCGTGGGCGTGGGGCGAGTACAGGATCTTGAGGTACAGGGGATCGCGGAGTTCAAAGTCGTCGGTGAACCGGGCCGCGCCCGTGGCCAGGGACACGGCGTCAATTTTTTCTACGGAGTGCCGAACACGCTTGAACTCGGTCATTTGGCCTTCTTCCATCGTTGGGCGGCGAGGCGCACGCCCTCCAGGATTTTGACATAGCCGGTGCACCGGCAGATGTGGCCGTCCAGGGCGTGGCGGATCTCCTCTTCCGTGGGATCCGGGGTTTTCTGGAGCAGAGCGTAGGTGCTCACCACAATGCCCGGGGTGCAGAAGCCGCACTGCACGGCGCCCACCTCGGCCAGGGCCTTCTGGATGGGATGGGGCCGGTGTACGGTGCCGATCCCCTGGGCTGTCACGATGGGCTGGTCAGTGGCCGTGGCGGCCAGCACCTGGCACGCGGGCACCGGTTTGCCATTCAGGAGCACAGCGCAGGCCCCGCACAGGCCGTCGTCGCAGCCGTGCTTGACCTCAGTGAAGCCGTTGCTGCGCAGCACCTCCAGCAGGGTGGCCTCGGGCGGAAACTCCAGTTCCCAGGTTTCGCCGTTGATGAGGAACCGGCCCTTCATGGGGTTACCTCCAGGAGCTGTTGAAGGCCGCGGGCCAGGGCGGTCCGGGCCAGATGCAGCTGGTACCCGGGCGATCCCAGGCGCTTGTGGGGATAAAACTCGGCGTCCAGCAGGCGAGCCACCTGCTCGGGTTCCACCGCGTCCACGGGCTGCTGGTCCAGGGTTTCCATCACGGCTTGGGCTACGTAGGCTTTGCCCCGGGTGCCGAAGAGGGCGACCCGGGGATCGTGGACCCGGCCCCCTTCGATTCGGAGAAGCAGGGCCAGGGTAAAGGCCGGCAGGTCGTTTCGGGTGCGCACGGCCCGATAGAAGAACGCCTTGCCTGGATACGGGGTGTACTGGATTTCGGTGATCAGGGTGTTCTGATGAAGTTCAGGGTTGCGGAGATACTCGGCTGCCGGCACCTCGCCCTCGTGGACGCCCCGGAGCACCACCCGGGCCTGCAAGGCCAGGAGCGGGGCCCAGAGGTCGGACCACGGCGGCGCCATGGCCACGCTGCCGCCGAGGGTGATGCGGTTCCGCAGGAGTTCGGTGGAGGAAGAGGCCAGCGCCTGCACCAGGAGGCCCCGGGGTTCGTGGGGTGCCAGATGCTCTATCGTTTCCGAGAAGGTCAGCAGGGCGCCCAGCCGTACTTCCTGAGGGGTATAGGCAAAGGTTTTCAGGGGCAAACGGTGCAGGGCCACGAGCCCCCGGTAGCCCTTCAGAGAACCCCGAAGCAGGCCGGTGCCGCCGCCGTGGGGCACCACCCCTGCCTGAGCGATCAGGTGTGTTGCTTCATCTACGGATTCGGGGAAATACCATTCCAGAGGGCTCATCGGCCATAGCATAGCGGCAACCCGGTTGCCTTGTCAACTTCAAACCGGCTACCTTCAGGGCCTTTCCGGCTGCCGGAGCCGCGTCCAGGGCCGGGGATTGAGGTTCTCTCAGCGGTTCTCCGTGGTTTTCTTCAGTTCGCGGGCGTAGGCGTAGAACTCCTCCAGGCTCATCTCGCGGAGGAACACAAGGCCCCGCGTGGCCCGGATCAGCGGGCTCGTGTGCCCGTGGAAGAACTCGCGGCCCAGCAGGCGCTTGAGTTTCTGGTACTGCTCCACCTGGATCTTCTGGGCCAGTTCCGAGAAGGGGCCGTCGTGTTCGTAACTCGGAAACGAAGCGGCCCGCTGGGAGCCGAAGGCGTTCATGAAGGCGTTTTCCATCACGGCGAACATGTTGAGCGACACGGGCACAAAGACATTGGCCTCGGAGGGATGAAACCGGTACCACACATTGCGGTATCCCACCACCACGAGGTCGTGGCGGCCGGTTTCGCGCTCGTAGATCTTCAGGGCCTCGGCGATGGCCTGGAGCACCTTGTAGTGGGTGTCCGGGCCGCTGGCCTCAGGGTCAAAGGCCACGGTGACCACATCGGGCTGCACCTCCCGCAGCAGGTTGACGATGGGCATCACATCGCGGGGGATGGTGGGCTCTTCGGTGAAGATGTCGCCGGTATAGAAGCCCAGGCGCAGGTGTTTGACGGCGTCGTGGCTGAAGCCGAAGTAGCCCCACAGGCAGTCGGCCTCCCACTCGCGGATCATGCCCTTGAACCGCTGGATATCCGGCCGGTCCTTGACCCCCGGCGGCTGGCTCTCAAAGTAGGCGGCCAGGAGTTCAACGCGGCGCTGGGCCTGCTCCAGGGAGTCCACGCCATAGAGTTCCACCAGGCTCCGCAGGAGGCGGCGGGCCTCGCCCTCTTCCTTCATCGGAACACTTCGGGCGGCGATGCCGTCCAGGTACTGCCACACATCCCGGTTCCGCCCTTCAACATTGGCGGGGTCAAAGTAGCCCTCGTTCCACAGGGCCTGGAACCGCCGGGCCTCCAGGAACCGCTGGAGTTTTCGTACCATCTCCAGGGCGTAGGCGTTGGACACGGCGGTAAACCCCGAGGTCATGTAGGCGAACACATGGCGGTTGGAGGCGTCGCGGATGTGGCGCACGGCGTAGGGCAGGTAGCCCAGCATGATGTCGTCGTGGTGGGGGGCGGTGTGCAGGAAGGTGGTGTTCTTGCGGAGGGTCATGCCGCGCACGATCTTCTGTTCCAGGTTTTGCCGGAGGTCCTGGAGCACCTCAGAAAGCGGGCGCGGGGCGATGCGCTGGAGCAGCAGGGAGCCGAAGGCGTCGCCGTTGAGGTCCTCTTCGGTGAGGTGAACGAGGCGCTTCTGGCGTTCCAGGGCCAGGTCCACGGCCACCTGTTCCACGGTTTCCGGGGGCCAGGGGTCCTGTTGCCGCAGCCAGTGGAGCCGGCGTTCCCGCAGGAGTTTGGCGGCGCCCCGGGTGATGAAGAAACGGGCATGGGGCAATTTGTGCAGGGCCGTGGCCGGATACCGGATATGGGGCTCCTCTTCCACGGCGTCGCGTACCACCCGGGCTTTGGCCTCGCCCGCCGCAAAGATGATGGCCACCGCTTCGGGGTTGTAGGTGATGGTGGCCAGGCCGATGGTGATCACCGGGCGCCGGCGGGCGATCTCAATGCCGCCGAGGTCTACGGCGGCCGCCGCCTGGGTTTCGTAGTTGGTATAGGTGAGCCGGGTCGTGGAAAAATGGTCGGACCCCCGCACATTGAAGGCGATGTGGCCGTCGGGCCCGATGCCGCCCAGGAAGAAGCCGATGCCGCCCAGGGCTCGGATTTTCTCTTCGTACCGCTGGCACCACTCGTCCACGGCCTCCAGTACCTGTTTCTGGAGCTGTTCCAGGCGGGTGCGGGGCTGGCGGAACCGCAGGCTCAGGTCCACGGCGTAATCGGGCCACACCTCCTCCAATCGCATCCCCGGGGGCAGGCCGATCTTGGTGGCGTCAATGAGCAGCGCCTTGTGGGGGTCCAGGCCGAAGCCCTTCAGGTAAAAGCGGTGCACGTAGTAGTAGAAGCTGTTGGGCTGATGGGGGTCAATGGGGTAAAACTCATCAATCTGCACGAAGGTGAGGCCCTGGAGGTTGGGCTTCCGGCCGGGGTCCAGGCCGAACTCTTCTAAGGTTTTCCGGGTTTCGGGCTCGTCCCAGGTGCGGAGGAAGTGCTGGGTCCACTTGATGAAGTACTCCGGGGTTTTACCGGTGGGGAGGGAAATGACGCCCTCGGGGTTCTCCTGCACCCATTCCAGGAACCGCAGGGCCGTGATCCGGCCGAGGTCGGGGAAGTTGTCCACGATGAGCACCCCGATCTTCTCGGTCGGGGGGTATCGCAGTTGGTCAAAGCCGCTGCGGGCCAGCGCCCGCCGTTCCACCGCTGAGGTCGGCTGCAGAGGCTGTTTCATCGTTCTGTCCTTCTCTCTTGCTCCAGGCGTATAGTGTACAACCGGACGGTGCCCTCGGGGATGGGCTATAATTGGACTGCGATGAACCTTCAGGAGATTTTGGCGAAGATGGAGGCTTTGAAGGCGGAAATACTCTCATCCCGGCGCACGAACGGGCCCGGGTCCCGTCTCAACCTTTGCGGATCCCTCAAGGCCTTCTCCTTCTGACCCACACCCGGCACTGGCATACGGACACGGGCTCGTGAACACCATGGGGAAAGAACGGTTGAGGAGGGGAATTTGGGAATAAATTATGCTTTAACGGATTTGTGAGGTGACATCGACTGTGCTGAGGACACGTTGGTTGTGTCCCCTCTATGTTGGCAGAGTTGAAAACGAAACATCTAACATCCTGGGAGGCAAAACGATGAGTAAGAGTGAAGTTTTCTTGCTGAGCATGGTTTTCCACTATGCCTATTTGGGTATTATTCTGTGGTCAGTGGTTTTCCCTGCAAAACGAATCTGGCCACCGCTCCAGAAGTGGACATGGAGGTATATAGTGAGTTGGGGGTCATTCCTTGGGGCGTTTGGTGCCGACATTTTCATGATGCTGGGTGATAAAAGAAACTTGTTGCCTATCGGGCAAGAGAGGTATTATCTGGGAGTACCGTTAGCACTGGTAGGGCTTTTGTTCTTGGTGTGGGGGACGTACGAGTTGGGCATAAAAAGATCGTTAGGAGTCGCAGGGGAATTTGTTGCAAGCGGTCCGTATAGATTTACCCGTAATCCTCAATACCTTGGTGACATTTTTCTATTTTTAGGCATGATGGTGATCTCAAATTCATTTTACGCCGCTGCTGGATTTACACTCCTGATTTTGGCGCTTTTGTTCATGCCTATGGCAGAGGAACCCTGGTTGGAAGAAATGTATGGCGAATCCTATCGAAAATACAAGATGACAACACCGCGATTTTTCTGAGATTTACTTACTCCAGTGTCGGTGTGGGTACACAAGCATGAGCGTGTGGTTGCTGAATGCCATCCTCATTGAGACCATGGCGCTTGTGGGAGTCATGGGTACTCTCGTGACCCGTCGGACAAGTGTTGCGTTCGCCGTGGGCTTCAACACGATGCTGCCGGTAACAGGAGTGTATGTTCTCACAGCCCCACCGTTGAACACACGCCAGGTGATCATGCTGGCCATGGTGCTGATTTACCTTGCTCATATGAACTGGCTGTTGCTGTTTCAAAGCAAACATACCGCCATTCCGAAACTGGACGCTCAGATACCCCCGTCCCAGAAGTACTTGCTGCCTGTCCTGCTGACGAACACCGTCGGGTGGGGGTATTGCCTGCCGTTCTATTTCGGCGTCCGAAATGCTTCGCCGTTGGGCTTGGCCGATGGATTTGCCATCCTGGTATACGGGATCGGCACCCTTGTGCACTTCGGCAGCGATTACCAAAAGCAGCGTTTCAAGGCCCGGCCGGATTCCCAAGGGAAACTTCTTAAAACCGGTTTCTGGGCGTTATGCCGCCATCCAAACTATTTTGGCGATTTCTTGATTTACATCGCCTTTGCGTTGATTGGGGGTCGCCTATGGGGATGGGTGGCGCCGGTGTTGAATTTTCTGCAGTACCGTTTTGATGCGATCCCGAAGAGTGAACGATGGGCTGCGGCGCGTTATGGCGCCCAGTGGGAGGAGTACCAAAAACGGGTGAAAATGTTCATCCCCTTTGTTTACTAAGGGGCGGATAGAACAACCATCGGGGCGCTTGTGCAGCGCTTTTACAGTGGATCGGTTTTATAGGAGGAGTGTGCCCATGATTGATCCTGGATTGGACGGCAAAGTGGTGCTCATCACAGGAGCCAACAATCCGTACGGGATTGGTGCCGCCACGGCAAAAGCCTTTGCCGCACAGGGCGCGCGGGTGTTTCTCCACTTCTTTCGCATGCCGGACAGACCTGTGGAAGCGGAAGATCAAGTCAGCGGTCCGGGCTGGGTGTTTTTCCGTCTCCAGCAAACCAAGACGGCCGATGAAGTGCTCCAGGCGATTGCTCAAAGCGGCGGACAGGCGGCAGCGTGGGAAGCCGATCTTGCCGATCCCGAGAACATTCCCCGGTTGTTTGATCAGGCGGAAGCGGCCTTCGGCCCGGTGGACATTCTGGTTAACAACGCGGCCGATTGGGAAGGAGACACCTTTCTGCCCTCGAATAGGGATTGGATGGGCCGCACCATCCCCACCATCTCGGCCCGGAGTCATGATCGGAACTTTGCCGTGAACAGCCGAGCCGTGGCCCTGTTGATGGCCGAGTATGCACGCCGGTTTTTGCAGCGCGGTGCCACCTGGGGGCGGATTATCAATGTCAGTACCGATGGGGCCTCCGCCTTTCCCGGAGAGGTTTCTTACGGGGCGAGCAAACATGCGATGGAGAGTTACAGCCGCGCAGCGGCCGTTGAATTGGGGCCCTATGGGATCACGGTCAATGTGGTGGCGCCCGGACCCGTGCAGACCGGATATATCACACCGGAGATAGAAGAGAAACTGCTTTCGGAGATTCCCCTTCGGCGGGTGGGGCAGCCAGAGGATGTGGCGGATGTCATCGTCTTTCTGGCTTCGGAGCAAGCCCGCTGGGTAACCGGCCAACTGTTGTATGTTGACGGCGGAAGTGTGATGCCTTTGTAGTGGATGCATTGTTTTTTGAACTCGTGAACGGAACCCTGGGGACCTTTGTGATCGTTTTCAGCCTCTGGCTTTTGCCGATTTCGTAAAAGGAGCCGGCGGCAACGGTTGTGCCCCATGCCATGCAGCACTCCGGATGCGGTTCGGAGACCAACAGGTGCCCCGTCCTGTATCTTTGATGAAGGCAACGCTGCGGGAAAAGGGAAGCGTTCGGGAGGACGCCCTTTCCGGCAAAGGGGCATGATGCGGAAGCGAGAGGCCGTTGAACTGGGCGCTGCCCTTCGCGCGCATTTGGAACAGGGGCGGGAGGACGAAGCCTTTGGGCTTCTGGCGCCGCTCCTGAGTCGGCGAATCCCCTTTCCGCACCTGGAGCACATC
>WGAB01000298.1 GCA_015489295.1 Caldifarciminota bacterium | reverse complement strand
GTGCCCTGCCAGGGGGCCTGGGGAAGTTCTAGCCGGTGCTCCAGGTAACGAATGAGCAGGTTTCGGGATGGAGCGAACCGGTACAGGGAATACAGGGCGGCGATCTCGGTTTGGGAGCGCCAGTGGGCGGTGGCGATGCTGCCGGTAAACCGATAGGTTTGGTCCTGACGGGTATAGGCCGAGCGGGTGGGGTGGAGGAGCACTTCGTCGGTGATCTTGCCCACAAAGTGGAGGGCGAGGTGTAAAGAGGGTAAGGGGGCAGCCGACCATCGGGTTTCGGCTCGCAGGACCCGGCGATCGCGCCGGTTGAAGGCAAAAACCGCAGGCGGATCCCGGCGGTTCACGGTGACCCGAAGCCGGGCCTCCCAGAGGCTGCCGTGCAGAGTTTCCCGGGTTTCGGCGTAAAGGCTGTGCTCGCGGTCGTACGATAGCCCCGAAAAGGCAAGGTACCGGAATCGGTGGCGGCGGATTTCCAGGCCCAGCCTGCGGGGGCCCTGGTGAACCTCGAGCCGAAGGAAGCCGCCCAGCTGGGTGCCCGAGCGGATTCGATTCCATCGGAACCGCTGGTGCTGCCCGGTGAGCCGCAGTTCGACCTCGCCCGGTGTCTCCTGCCCTCCCCAGCGGGTTCCCACAGCCAGGGAGGCCTCCTGTTGATGCTCCCGTTCCCGGCTTAACGGATACCGAAAGTCCAGGAGGTGCACGGAGGTCGACACCCGGCCGGACCGGTCCCACTGCAGAACCGCTCGTTGGAACAGCGAGGTGTAGCGGAGGTGCAGGGCGACCCCGGGCCCTTCAATCCGAAGGCGGGGCCCCCAGTCGTTTTGGGATTGTTGAGGGGTGGTGAACCTCTGGGCCAGAAAACTCGGATGGATTTGCCAGGTGCCCCAGCGGTGGAGGTATCCGGCTTCCCCTGTAATCCGGGAGGAGCCCAGGCTCCGGCCCCACTGCCGGAGCCATTGCCAGTGAAACCGGAACGGGATCCGCTTCAGGTTTCCGGAGCCGTCCAGCCGGAGGCGACGGCGGTAAAGGAAGGCGTCGTCTTTGTACTGGCCCGAGACCACACCCCGGCCCCAGGCCGCGTCGGTTTCCGCGGTTGCAACGGTATGGTGGAGATCCTGGTAGGTAAGGTGTTGCAGGGAGAGGTTCCAGTGGCCCGGCAGGCTCAGGAGCAGGGCAAAGAGGATCACAGGCGGAGCAGGGTGATGTGTTGGTTCGTGTAGATGTCGATTTCGGCGGCGATGCTCAGGGCTTCCTGCACCACCCGGTCCAGGGGCAGGTCCGTGAACTTGAGCAGGGCCTTGGCCGCGGCCCGGGCATAGGGGCCGCCGGAGCCGATGGCCACGATGCCGTCTTCCGGCTCGATGACATCACCCGATCCGGAAACGATAAAGGCATGTTCGTGGTCCAGAACGGCGAGCACCGCTTCCAGCCGGCGGAGCACCCGGTCCGATCGCCAGTCCTTGGCCAGTTCCACCACGGCCCGGGGCAACTGACCGCGGGCTTCCTCCAGTTTCTTTTCCATGCGCTCGAAAAGGGCCAGGGAATCGGCAGCGGCACCGGCGAACCCCGCCAGTACCTTCCCTTTGTAGAGTTTCCGGACCTTCTGGGCCTGGTGTTTGAGGACGGTGGTACCCAGGGTCACCTGGCCGTCGGAGGCGATCACCGCCTGGCCGTCTTTGACGATGCCCAAGATGGTGGTGGCGTGCAGCCGGGCCATCTTATTCCTCGAAGCGGCTGACCACCAGAGAGGCGTTGTGGCCCCCGAAGCCGAAGGAGTTGGTAAGGGCGTGGCGGATGGCCACCTTGCGGGCCCCTTCGGGCACATAGTCGAGGTCGCACTCGGGATCGGGGTACTCCAGGTTTCGGGTGGGATGCACCTGCTGGTGGTACACCGAGAGCACCGTAGCAATGAATTCCACCCCGCCGGAGGCCCCGAGCAGGTGGCCAATCATGGATTTGGTGGAGGAAATGGGAACCTTGTACGCATGGTCCCCAAAGAGGCGCTTGATGGCCAGGGTTTCCACCCGGTCGTTGAGGGGGGTGGAGGTGCCGTGGGCGTTGATATACCCGATGTCTTCGGGCCGCAGGCCAGCGGATTCCAGGGCCAGCTGCATGGCCCGGTAGGCGCCTTCGCCCTCCGGATGGGGGGCGGTGATGTGATGGGCGTCTTCGGTGGCACCGTAGCCGGTGATCTCGGCGTAGATCCGGGCTCCCCGGCGCTGGGCGTGTTCCAGGGTTTCCAGCACCACGATGCCAGCGCCTTCGCCCATCACGAAGCCGTCGCGTTTTGCGTCGAAGGGCCGGGAGGCCCGGTGGGGCTCATCGTTGCGGGTAGACAGCGCCCGCATGTTGCTGAAGCCGGCCAGGGCCAGGGGGGTCAAGGGAGCCTCGGCACCGCCGGTGACAATCACGTCGGCATCCCCCCGTTGGATCATCCGGAAGGCTTCGCCGATGGCGTTGGTCGCCGAGGCACAGGCCGAAACGACGCAGAAATTGGGGCCCTTGAACCCGTACTTCATGGCCACGGCCCCGGAGGCCATGTCCGGGATCATCATGGGCACCAGGAAGGGCGATACCTTTTCCGGACCCTCGGCCACCATCTTTCGGAGTTCCTGTTCCAGGGTGACTACGCCGCCGATGCCCGAGGCGATGAGGACGCCTACCCGATAGGGGTCTACCTGGCCCTCCAGCCGGGCGTCTTCCACGGCCTCGGCAGTGGCATAGAGGGCGAAGACGGTGTACAGGTCCTGGCGTCGAATCTCGCGGCGACTCAGCCGTTTCAGGGGGTCAAAGGCTTTGACCTCGCCGGCGATCTGGACGGGCAGGCCGGTAACATCGAAGCGGGTGATCCGGCCGATGCCGTTCTCACCGGCCAGGAGCGCCTGCCAATAGGTCGGCACCTCGTGGGCCAGGGGGTTCACCGTCCCCAGCCCCGTAACGACGACGCGGCGTGAAGACATGGAAACCTGCAGGAACCCTTTGGGTTCTTAGGCGTTGAGTTTCTCGTAGATGTAGTCCACCACGCTCTGGACCGTGGTGAGTTTTTCTACATCCTCGTCGGGCACCTTGATTCCGAATTCGTCTTCCAGTTTCATGGTGAGTTCCACGAGATCCAGGGAGTCGGCCCCCAGATCCTCCTGGAACCGGGCTCCCGGTTTCACGCTATCGGGGTCCACATCCAGTTCGTCTACGATGACTTTTCGGAGAATCTCGAAGATCTCGTCCTTGGACTTGGCAGCCATTCTGAACCTCCTCCTTGATTAGGGGCCAAAAAAGAAAAGTGCCGGAGGGGGGACTCGAACCCCCACGGGATTGCTCCCACTGGGTCCTGAACCCAGCGCGTCTGCCAATTCCGCCACCCCGGCACTCCTATCCAGCCGCCGAATTATAACCGGCCAGGCCGCCACAGGTCAAGGGGCCCAAGTAGATGCGCCAGGACATGGTGACCCACCCCGGGTACCGGATCTTGAAATGCCGGACGGTTCTCAAAAATCTTCGCATCCGTGGAGGCAAGTACCCTGGCATGATTTCAGGTTCGGTGGCCTCAAGGAATTCCAATACCGCCAGTTGGGGGGCGAATACCCCGGTATGGTCCTCGGTCCCGGATCGTCCTCCCCGAAGACACACGTAGGAGCGGCTTCAGCCGCGATCCTGAAGAACGATGTCCTTCTGGAGTTGGGCAGCTCGAGGAAATCGCCGCTAAAGCGGCTCCTACAGAGCCCCCACCTCAATCCTTCCCCTGAGTGGGAGGAAGCTATTGGAGGGCAAGGACTTATAGAGAAATTCCGGCCTTTAAATCGACCCCGCCCCTGGTGGG
>WGAB01000297.1 GCA_015489295.1 Caldifarciminota bacterium | reverse complement strand
CCTTGTAGCCCATCCCCAGAAGGTGCTGTACGAGCCAGCGGCGGGCCGCCGGCGGATCCCGGAGCCACGGCGCCAGTTTCTCCCGAACCCGCAGGGTGCCGTCCGGGGCCCGGAAAAACTCGCGGGCCCGCACCAGGTACTCCGCTTTGCGGCGAAACCGCACCCGGCGCAGGTGGGGCACGATCTCCTCGGCCGTGCCGTGCCACAGAAGGCCGGTGGCCCGCAGGTGCTCCACGGTTTCCAGGGCATAACGCCCCCGGGCCTGGGGTGTAAGCAGGCAGTAGGCGAGTTCCGCGAACAGGTCTTCGTCGCTCCCCTTTTGCCCGACGGCCCGAAACTCGGCCAGGCGCGTCTCAATCTGCGGCCGGATCCGGCGGTAGGTCTCCAGGAGTTCTTGTTGCATGGCGCTGAATATACGGCCCGGCCAGCGGTTTATAATTGCACGGAATTCCGCACCAGAAGGAGGTTGCCATGAATCTGCTGTTTTTCGTGGGCCTGATGGTGGCAAGCCCGCGTCCCTACCTGCCCACGCCCCAGGAGGCCCAGCTCCTGGCGGCCAAGGAGCGGACCCGCTACGCCCTTACTCAGATGCCCCAGGTTCCCCATGCCTTTGACGCACTGCACTACACGGTGGACATCACCGTGGACCCCATCTACGACCAGGACATTGACCACGCCGTGGTCACCGCCCGGGTGGTGAGCCTGGCCGATACCCTGAGCCACTACCTGGCCCATCTCGTGGGCCTCACCGTGGACAGCGTGAAGGTCAACGGAGCCCCGGCGACCTTCACCCGGCCGGATTCCACCCTCGTTGTCAACCTGGGCCAGACCGTGCCCGCCGGCGACACCTTTGAGGTGGCCATCTATTACCACGGCACCCCCCAAACCGGGGGCGGGGTGTTCGGCGGCGGCCTGAGCATCTCCCCCACCCTGGTCTACGCCGACAACGAGCCCTTCGGCATCAAACGCTGGCTCCCCATCCTGGACGATCCCCGGGAAAAGGCCCTCCTGGACTTTTACATCACCGTGCCTTCCGGCTACGAGGTGGTGGCCAACGGCAGTTTCCAGGGCGCAGACACCGTGGGTACCCAGGTGACCCACCACTGGCACGAGGGCTACCTCATCACCCCCTACCTCATCGTGTTCGCGGCAGCCGTGCAGTACGCCGTGTGGTGGGATACCCTGAACATTCAGGGGCACCTGATGCCCAATGTCACCGCCGTGGAAGAGTACGACTCGGTTATGGCCACCGGCGCCTTCGCCCACCTGGAGGACATGCTCAACTACTTCTCCGAGACCTTCGGCCTGTACCCCTTCATCAACGAGAAGTACGGCCATGTCCATGCCCCCATCGGTGGCGCCATGGAAAACCAGACCAACACCTTCATCAACATGCATGCGGGCTGGGGCGACTTCGACTGGGTGGTATCCCACGAACTCGGCCACCAGTGGTGGGGCGACTGGGTCACCCTGGGCGACTGGCGCGACATCTGGCTCAACGAAGGCTTTGCCTCCTATTGCGAAGCCCTGTACGCCGGACACCGCGACGGCCCCGAGGCCTACCGCGAGTACATGCAGTACCAGATGGACATGGCGGTTACCTACGAGCCCTATCCGCCCTATCCCCTGTACGATCCCGACGATCTCTTCGGCTGGGCCGTGGTGTACAAGAAGGGCGCCAGCGTGCTGCACATGCTGCGCCATGTCGTGGGCGATTCCACCTTCTTCCAGATCCTCCGCACCTACGGCCAAACCTATGCCTACAGCAACGCCATCACCGAAGACTTCAAGGCCATCTGCGAGCAGGTCTCCGGCATGGACCTGGACTGGTTCTTTGACGAATGGGTGTATGCCCCGGGCCACCCCAAGTACCAGTGGGGCTACACGGCTGAAAACAACACCCTGTACCTGATGGTCTCCCAGGAGCCCCAGAACTTCGGCGTGCCCATCTTCAAAATGCCCATCGACATCGTGATCCACACCTCTACCGGCACCGACACCGCCGTCATCTGGGACAGCCTCCAAACCCAGACCTTCGCCATCCCCTACACCGGCACCCTCCAGAACGTGGAATTTGACCCCTACCCCTGGATCATGAAGGAGGCCACCTATACCGGCGTGGCCGAAAGCGGTGCCTCCAAGCCGGCGCCCCTCGTGTGGCTCTCGCCCACGGGCATCCTCCGGGCTTCGCAGGCCCTGCCCCGGAGCACCGTGCTGGACCTCTACCGGGCCGACGGCCGGCGGGTGCTCCGTATGATCAACCCGCGGTCTGGCCAGGCCCTCTCCCTGCCCCCCGGCGTGTACCTGCTCCGGCTCCAGGTGCCCGGCAGGAACCCGGAACAGCAAAAGGCCTGGATCGTGAGGTGACCCATGCTGGCAACCCTCCTGGCCCCGCTGCTTCTCCTGGGCGCCGTTTCCCAAAAGGGCGATACCCTGGTCTTCACCCTCAAAAGGCCGGCCCAGCAGGTGTTCCTGGCCGGCACCTTCAACAACTGGAATCCCACGGCCAACCCCATGGAAAAGGGGGAAGACGACACCTGGACCCTGAAGCTGGTACTGCCGCCCGGCCGCTACGAGTACAAGTTCGTGGCCGACGGCACCTGGCTGGAAGACCCCGACAATCCCAACAAGTCGCCCGACGGCTACGGCGGCTTCAACTCCGTGGTGCTCGTGGCCCCTAAGGGTTTCAAGAATCTGGAGGTGGTGAACGACTCCGTGGTGTTCCGGTTCGCCGCCCCCGACGCCCGGCAGGTGTACCTGGCCGGCACCTTCAACAACTGGGCCCCCACCGGCATCCCGATGAAAAAGAAGGACGGCTACTGGGAGGTCAAGCTCTTCCTGACCCCCGGCCGGTACCAGTACAAGTTCGTGATCAACGGCACCGAGTGGAAAGAGGACCCGCTGAACCCCGCCCGGGTGGACGACGGCTACGGCGGCTTTAACTCCGTGTTCGTGCTCACCGAAGACGGAAAGATCCAGATGACCGTTCCCGGAAAGGGCCCCACGGGTGCCGCCACGCCCATCGTGGACCAGCTGGAACCCGTGGGCCAGCCCCTGTACCTCGCCATCGTGTGGCACCAGCACCAGCCGCGGTACTTCAAGGACCCCGAAACCGGCGAGTACCAGGCCCCCTGGGTGCGGCTCCACGGCATCAAGGACTACTACGACATGGCAGCCATCCTCACCCGCTACCCCAGGGTGCACTTCACCGTGAACCTCACGCCGGTGCTGCTGCTGCAACTGGAAGACCTCATTGACCGCTACGACAAGGGCCTCTCGCCCGATGTCTATGTGCGCATGACCCTGAAGCCGGCCGCCGAACTCACGGACCAGGACAAGGCCTTTCTCCTGGAAAACTTCTTCTCGGCCAACTGGGACCACATGATTGACATCTGGCCCCGGTACCGGGAACTGCGGCTCAAACGTGTGACCCGACCCGACGGCTCCATTGATGTGGCCGCCTCCATCCCCCGGTTCACCGAACAGGACTGGCGCGACCTGCAGATGTGGTTCAACCTGGCCTGGTTTGACCCCGATTTCCAGGAGAGCACCGTGGTGCTGGTTACCGGCGACACGGTCACCGTCAAACCCTGGATTCAGAAGGGCCGCAACTTCACCGAGGCCGACAAAAAAGCGGTCATTGACCTCCAGTTCAAGATCCTGAAGGCCATCGTGCCCCTGCACCGGCGCCTTCAGGAGGAAGGGCGGCTGGAGGTGATCACCACCCCCTTCTTCCATCCCATCCTGCCCCTGATTTACAACACCGACCTGGCCCGCCAGGCCATGCCCACCGTGGCCCTGCCCCGCCACCGGTTCCGGCATCCCGAGGACGCCCGCTGGCATGTGGACCGGGCCTACGAGTATTACCAGGAAAAGTTCGGCAGGCCCCCCCGAGGCCTCTGGCCCGGCGAGGGCGCCGTGGCCGATTCCATCGTGGACCTCGTAAAGGAAGCCGGCTTCCAGTGGATGGCCTCGGACAAGAATGTGCTGGCCCGGTCGCTGGGCGGCTTCCTGGATCGCGCCCACACCTACCAGGCGTACCGGGTGGTGGGCACCAAAGACACCCTGTATATGGTGTTCCGGGATACCGACCTCTCGGATCGCATCGGCTTCCGGTACCAGAAGATGGACCCCGTGGCCGCGGCCAACGACTTTTTGCAGGCCCTGTATGACATCCATCGTCAGTTTCCCACGGGCGAACCCCGGCTCGTGACCGTGATCCTGGACGGCGAAAACGCCTGGGAATGGTACCCCCACGATGCCAAGGACTTCTTCCACGCCTTTTACGACCAGTTGAACCGCGCCTCCTGGCTCCGGTGCGTGCGGGTATCCGACTTTCTCCAGGAACATCCTCCCACCGCCACCATTGAGAACCTGTGGGCGGGCTCCTGGATCAACGCCGACTTTTCCACATGGATCGGCGAACCCGAGGAGAACCACGCCTGGGACTTCCTGGCCCGGGTACGCGCCGACCTGGATTCCTGGGAACTCTCGCCCGAACTGTGGGACGCCGTGTTCCTGGAAATGGCGGCCGCCGAGGGCTCCGACTGGTTCTGGTGGTTCGGCAAGGATCAGGAAATGCCCGGGGGCGATAAACCCTTTGACCGGATGTTCCGAAACACCCTGAAGAATGTGTATCGCCTGGCCGGCAAACCCGTGCCCGCCTTCCTGGACAGCGCCATTGTAGGCGGCGTGTACGCCGGCGGCGGGGGCGTGATGGCCCAGGGCGGCGGTACCGCTGCCTGGGATACCACCCGGGGCCGGAAGGAACTGGATCTCAAGGATCCCGTGGGCGACGAACACGGCCCCGGCTACTACGAGTTCCCCACCAATCCGGTGTTTGAGCCCGGACTCTTTGACCTGCAGCGGGTGCGGATCTACCGCGACGGCGACGCGGTCGTGTTCGTGTTCACCTTCGGCAAGGTCACCAACCCCTGGGGCGCCCCCCTGGGCTTCTCGCACCAGCTCCTCAATGTGTTCATCGGCACCACCAGGGCCAAGGGCGGCCGCTACGACAGCAAGAGCCCGGCCCTGCCCGCCCTCAAGTTCTCCCGGCCCTGGCAGGTGCGGCTCAAGGTGGCTGGCTGGCCCGACTACGGCCTCTCCCTGTTTGACGAACGCGGCCAGGAACACAGGAACGCCTTTCAGGCCTGGGCCCAGGGCAACGACATCTTCGTGCGCGTGGCCGCCAGCCAGTTGCCCCCGGGCGGCGACCGCTATGTGTATGCGCTCGTGAGCTCCCAGGACGGCTACGCCGAAGACAACATCCGGCCGCTGGAAACCCGGGCCGGCGAATGGGTGCTCGGCGGCAAGCGGCATCCCCAGGATCCCCCGGTGCTGGACCTCCTGGCGCCCGAAGGCGCTCAACCCGACCAGAAGACCCAGCTCCAGCCCCCCTACGAACTCGTCCCCGTACCCTGGAAGGGAGCGCCGTAGCATGAGTTTCTCGCGGGTGATGGCCCTGCCCGCCTTCGTGGAGATCGGCCGGGGGCTGTTTCCCCGGCTCCTGGAACTCCTGGAGGACCACGGCCTGCACCACGAACGCATCGTGGTGACCAGCGGGCCCACCTTCACGGCCCGGCTGGGGGAGGACCTTTATCACCGGCTCCAGCGCTCGGCGCTCACGGCCCGCTACCTGCAGATTGCGAGCAGCACCCTGTCGGAGGTGGAACGCCTGCGGGAAGCCCTGCGGGAAATCCGGGCCACCCTGGCCATCGCCGTGGGCGGCGGCAAGGTGCTGGATGTCACCAAGTACGCCACCTACCGCGAGAATGTGCTGCTCGTGACCGTGCCCACGACCCCGTCCAACGACGGCATCGCTTCGCCCGTGGCCGTGCTGGAATGGGAGGGCCTGACCCATTCCATGGGTACCCAGATGCCCACCGGCGTGGTGCTGGACCTGGACATCCTGGAACAGGCGCCCGAACGCAATGTGCGCGCGGGCATCGGCGATGTGGTGGCCAACCTGCTGGCCGTGGACGACTGGCGGCTGGCAGCGGAGGAGGGCCGGGATCGCTACGATGCCGTGGCCGCCATGATGGCCGCCACCGGCGCCGAACACCTGCTGCTGCATGACCCCGCAGAGCCCCGCCGCCCGGCGTTCCTGGAACGGTTGCTCCACGCCCTGGTGCTGGCCGGCATCGCCATGGGCCTCTCCGGCTCCTCGCGCCCCTGCTCCGGGGCCGAACACGAGATCAGTCACGCCCTGGACCGCCTGTTTCCGGGCCTCGCCCTGCACGGCGAACAGGTGGCCCTGGGTACCGTGTTTTCGGCCTACCTGCGGAACCATCCGCTGGCCCCGCAAATCCGCGACTTCCTGCGCCGCGCCGGCCTGCCCACCCGCCTGGAGGACCTGAACCTCACCGAGGAGCAGTTCCTGGAGGCCGTGGCCCTGGCGCCGGAAACCCGGCCCGCCCGCTTCACCTATCTTGAGTTCGCCCGCCCCACGCCCGAGGAGGTGCACGAGATCCTGCTGCGGGCCGAAATGGTTTAACCCCGGCCCGGATATTTTTCCCAATCCGGGTCGCGATGTATACTTTGAGGCGGCCGGTCTTGGCCCGGAACACCAAGGAGGTGAACCTATGTCGCGTAGATTTTTGGGATGGAGCGCAGCGATACTTCTTTGCACCCTGGGCGCAGCCCGGGCGTTCCAGAACCTCACCCTGAACGGCCAGCCCGCCGTGACCGTCACCCGCGGCGACCCTGTGCTGGTTTCGGGCTTCTTCGCCGCGCCCGGCGACACCGCCGTCATGCGCATCTACTACGACCTGAACAACAACGGCACCCTGGACGCCGACGATCCCCTGCTGGATCGGAGTTTCCTGTGGGATGGCTCCTGGGCCGACCTGGATGAAACCGCCAACGGCCAGTACCAGGACACGCTGAAAACCGAAGGCATCCCCCAGGGCACCTATTTCCTGCAGGCCACCGATCCCGGGGGCGCCGCCCAGGCCACCCTCACGGTGGTGGAATCCCAGACCGGCATCCAGGTGACCGGTACCGTGGCTGTGCCGCCCCTCACTCCCGGCCTGCTCGTGTTCTTCCTCCCCGCCGATTCCGGCCAAACCCTGCCCCCCTTCAACGGTTTCACCAATCACCTGGGCACCTTCAGCCTCTGGCTCCCTCCGGAGTACGAGGGCACCCACTGGATCCCCATGGTGTACGACTTCCTGGTACAGGCCCCGGGCTTCGTTTCGCCCCTGAACTTTGACGACACGGTGACCATCACCGCCCCGGTCACCACGGTCAACCTCTCGCTTTTGCCCTCCGACGGCACAGAGATCCAGGGCACCCTACAGGACGATGCCGGCGATCCCCTGCCCATCGATTCGGTCACCGTATTCACCTTCGGCATGTACACGAACTTTGTGGACACCTCCTACGCCCTGGCCACCGCCCGGGTGCTGGGAGGTTCCTTCACCCTACAGGTGATGGGGCCCTTCGGCTTTTACCAGGTGTCGCCCCTGTCCTATGAACCCTATGTGCCCCGTTACCTTGCGCCCGGAGAACAGCTGGTCATCCTTACCGGCAGCTCGGCCCAAACCACCCTCACGGCCTATCAGACCAACGCCACCATCACCGGCCATGTGTACTTCGACGACAATCAACCGGCCGACGGAATCCAGCTGATGGGCGACGGCTACATCATGGGGAACCCCTTTGCCGCGGGCCACACCTACACCGGCACCTACTCCGACGGCCACTACGAGATGTGGGTGAGCAGCAGCCTGGCGGAGTACGAGGTTTCGGTGGATCCGTCCACGGTGCCTGACAGTTTTTATGTGGCCGAGGGAACCCAGACCGTCGCGCCGGGCGCCACCGGCGTGGATTTCCACCTGTATCCCATGGCCGTTGCCGAGTCGCCGGCGCCCCGGCCAAGCTTGATGCTCTCGGGCCTGCAGGGCGTGGTGCGGCGCCGCCTGGCCTTCACCCTGGAAACCTCCCGGGACCTGGACCTTCAGGTGGACCTCTATAACGCGGCCGGCCGGCGGGTGGCCCGCCTGGGCACGGTACACCTCACCCCTGGCACCCATGCCCTTTCGTACACCCTGCCTACCTCGCTACCCGGCGGCACCTACCTGCTGGTCCTCCAGGATTCGCACCGCATCCTGCGCACCCACCGCTTCGTGAAGGTGGAGTAACCCGGACGGCCAAAGCCAGGAGCATCTTCAGCCGCAACCCTAAATCGTCCCCGCCTCGGAGAAAGGTGTACGGAGCAAGGGGAGAGAAAAGGCTTCCGCGGCAACCCTTCATTCGTCCCCGCCTCTGGTGGGCGGGGATGGAGGGGCAGGCATTTTGGAGTGCGGCACCTGGGTGCCGCTCTGGAATTC
>WGAB01000296.1 GCA_015489295.1 Caldifarciminota bacterium | reverse complement strand
TACTTGTACACCACGGTATGACCGTCGGTCAAAAACAGAGCGCCCGCCACCACCCGTCCCTCATAGAGGGCTAGGGTTAAAAAGCCTTGGCCCCTCCGGATCACCTCTTCCCAAAGGGCCCGGAACCAGGCCCAGGGCTGCACCGGCACGCCGTGACGCCGGTGGGTGAGGCCGTACAGCCGGTAAAAGATCCACAGAGCCTCCAGACTCTGGAATCTCCGGATTTCCACCCCTGCGCGCCGGGCCTTTTTGACATTACGGCGGATCGTGTCCTTCATGGCCCGCCGGGGCTCTTGACCGGGATCCAGGGGCACCACGAAGTTGCCGTAGGTAGGGGCTGGGACTTCAGAGGTGGGTGCCAGCAGGTTCCGGAGTTCCCAGCGGGGAGTTTGGGAAGCCAGGGCCTTCTGCAGAGCCTCAAACTCTTCAGGCAGCAGGTGCTCCGGCCCGGAAGACCGCCGCACCACCCCGGAACGATCCGAAAAGGGCAGGGAAACCCATCGGCGGGGCCCCCGATGGAAGCGTCCGGGAACCACCACAAAAGGAACCCCGGCGTCGCCCCAGAGAGCGAACCGCAGAGGAAACCCATAGGCCCGGGCCATCGCCCGGAGCCACCCTGGGCTCTGGTAGGGGTTGCGTACGGCCGCCTGTTCCCATAACCGGGCATAGGCCGCCAGGGTTCCCCACTGGATGGTGAGCGGTGCTCCCGAGAGCCCCATCCTGCCGTGGCTCCTACCCTTGGTCCTGATCGCGCTTCAGGGCTTCCTCCATCCCCAGTTCCAGGGCCTTCCGGTAGTTGGAATCCAGGATGGCGTCAAAGAACTTGGACTGGAACTTCGTCAGGAGCAGGTGGATGTTGGGGATCACGCAATGTCCCCCGATGTAGCCCGGGGTGAAGACCTGGGGTGGCAGGTAGGGAATGCCCTCGGTGAAACTCATGACATCGTAGTAATCGGCATCCACCTGTTTGGCCAGTCGTTCCACTTCCTGGGCCCAGGCGATGAGGAGCCCGAAGTAGGTGGTTTCAATGAGCTTCGCCAGTTCCAGGCCTTCCACCGGGTGGAACAGCCGTACCTTCATCCCCACCCGCAGGAAGTGGGTGCCGGCCTTCACCGCAGCCTCCTCGTCAAAGCCGGCCACGAACTTCGGGTAGTACAGGAGATCGTCCTCCATCTTCCAGTGTTTCCCCTTGATGGGGCTGTAAACCACTGGAACCTCTACCTGTTCCTGAACCTTGCGGCTGGTGCCCGGTACCACGGTGCTGTTGATGATCACGAGCGAGGGTTTGTACTGCCGGATGTACTCCACCGTCGTGCCCACGAAGTCGCCGATCTCATAGGGATAGCAGATGTGCATGACCTCCACGGGTTCGTGGAGTTCCAGGGGTTCAATATCCTTCCCCACCACATCGTGGCTGCGGGAGAGGAGGTTCATCAGGGGCTGGCCGATTTCCCCCAACCCGATTACCAGTGTCTTGGCCATGATACCTCCTGAATGGGTGTTTTAAAGGCTCCGAAGGACCTCTTCCAGGATATCCAGGGCAATGTGCACCTCCTCTTCGGTGATGATGAGAGGAGGGATGAACCGGATGGCCGAACGCCCGGCATCCAGGATCAAAAGGCCCCGCTTGAAGGCCTGTTCCAGAATTTTCTGGCGGAGTTTGGGGTCGGGTTCCTTGGTCTCGCGGTCCTTCACGATGTCAATGGCCAGCATGAGGCCCAGGCCGCGGGCGTTATCCACGAATTCAAACTCTTCCTGCAGTTTCTGGAGACGCTGCAGGAACACCCGGCCCACCCGCTCGGCGTTCTCAATGAGGCCGTTTTCCAGAAGTTCGATGGTCTTGAGGGCGGCCCGGCAGGCCACGGGGTTGCCGCCGAAGGTGCTGGCATGGGTGCCCGGAGGCCAGTCCATCAGCGAGGCGCGGGCGATCATCGCTCCCAGTGGCAGTCCGGAGGCGATGCCCTTGGCCACGGCCACCATGTCCGGGATCACACCCCAGTGCTCAATGGCGAACATCCGGCCGGTGCGGCCCATACCGGCCTGGATCTCGTCGTCCACGAACAGGATGTTGTGCTCGTCCAGCATTTCCTTGAGCCGGGGGAAGAAGTCGCGGGGCGGGATGATGTAGCCGCCTTCGCCCTGTACAGGCTCCACGAACATGGCGGCGATGTCCTCCGGAGGGGCCACCCGCTCAAACACCTCTTCCCGAAGATAGGCCAGGACGGTGTCGGTCACCTCTTCGGGTTTCACGCCGAAGGGAGTGCGGTAAGGATCCGGATAGGGAATATGCACCACCTGGGGCAGAAGCGGCGCGAAGTGGCGGCGCTGCACCTCCTTGGAGGCGGTCAGGGAGAGGGCCCCGAAGGTGCGGCCGTGGAAGGCCCCGAAGAAGGCCAGGAAGATGGGCCGCTGCCGCTTGTACCGCGAGAGTTTCATAGCGGCCTCCACGGCCTCGGCCCCGGAGTTGGCCAGGAAAACCCGTTTGTTCTGGGCGCCCGGAGCGATCTCCGCCAGTTTCTCCGCCAGCTGCACCTGTACCGGGTAATAAAAGTCGGTGCCCGACATGTGGATGAGTTCCGACGACTGGGCGTGGATGGCGGCCACCACCTCGGGGTGACAGTGGCCGGTGTTGGTCACACCGATGCCCGACGAGAGGTCCATGTACCGGTTTCCGTCTACATCCCAGGTGTAGATGCCGGCACCACGCGCGATCACCGCCGGATAGGGCCGGCCGTAGGAAGGCGAGATGTACTTGCGGTCTTTTGCGAGGATCTCCTGGGCCTTCGGACCCGGTGGGGTCACCACGATCTCCGGACCCTTAAACTGTGCCATGTTTCGGTCTCCTTTGTCGTTGAAATGGCTGGGGTAAGCCGCAAATTCTATTCCCAGGGCCGGCCTTCTGTCAAAGCAATCCCCACGATGGAGCCCGTTTCGGCGCCCGGCTTCGTGAAATTGCACCGGATTGGGGGCTCCCTTATAGTTTAGCCGTGGCTACCCGTTCCCCGAAAAACAGAAAGAAAAAGCAAAAGGAAACCACCAGGGCCTCCGGGCCTCAAAAGTACCTGCGCGAAGACCTTTCTCTTAAAACCCTATGGCTTGTTCTGGCGTTTCTGGTGCTGACGCTGGTGCTGTACTACCGCGTACTCTCGCCCCAGTGGATGATTGCCGCCACCGATCAGTTGACCGCCGGCATGTTCTTCCGCGAGTTCCAGGCCAGGGTGCTTCGGCATCTCCACACCTTTCCCCTGTGGAACCCCTACATTTTCTCGGGCATCCCCTTCATTGACGCCCTCCACGGCGACATGTTCTACCTGACCGCCCTGTTCCGGTTGATTTTCCCCACCCATGTGGTGATGAACTACACCTTCATCCTGCACACCTTCCTGGCCGGGCTCACCGCCTACCTGCTGTTCGCCTCGCTGCTGTCGCGTCGGGTGCTGGCCGTATTGCTGGCCCTGGCCTACATGTATTCCACCACGCTGGTGTCGCTGGCCTATCCCGGGCACGACGGCAAGGCCGTGGCGATCGCCTTTTTCCCGCTGTTGTTTTACCTCACCTATCAGGGGTTGCGCACCGGCCGGCGGCGCCTCTTCTTCCTGAACGCCCTGGTGCTCGGCTACCTCACCCTCAGCATCCACATCCAGATGATGTACTACACCTACCTGGTGCTGGGCCTGCTCTGGCTGTTTGAGACCGTGGGCCTGTACCGGGAGCAGGGGGCGGGAGTGGCGCTCCGGCGCTCCGCCTGCTTCTGGGCCATGGTGATCCTGGCGGTGGGCGTGGCGGCCCTCAAGTATGTGCCGGCCTTTGAGTACCTGTCCCACTACTCGCCCCGGAGCGGTGCGGGCCGGGGCTACGCCTTTGCCGCCTCCTGGGCCCTGCCCTTTGAAGACTTCCTCAGCACCTTCTGGCCGAGGTTTTCCGGCCTTCTGGACCACTACTGGGGCTCCAACCCCTTCAAGATCAACGCCGAGTACGCGGGGTTCCTGGCCTGGCTGCCGGCCCTGTACGCCCTGGCCTTCGCCCGAAGGAGCCGCTTCTTCGCGTTCCTCTTGACCGTTTTCGTCCTCTTCTTCTTCATCGTGCTGGGAGGCCACACGCCGGTGTTCAAACTCTTCTACGCCCTTTTGCCCCAGTTCAAGAAGTTTCGGGCCCACAGCATGGCCTTCTTCGTGTTGAACCTGGACCTCTTGCTGCTGGGAACCCTGGCCTTTCAGGGGCTTCTGGAACGACGGGACCATCCCCAAACCTGGCGCACCTTCTGGTACATCACCGGCGGCTGGATCGCCCTGTACCTTGTGGCGGCGGGCCTGTACCAGCCCCTGGCCCGGCTCTTTGTGCACGATCCCCGCAAGGCCCAGCTGGTGGCCCTGAATGCAGGTGTGTTCCAGAAGTTCGCCCTGTTCACGGCCATCCTGGCCCTGGCCTTCGCCCTGGCCCTGCGGGCCTATCTGCAGCGGAAACTGGATGCCATAGCCTTTCTGGCGCTGGGTGCGTTGCTCGTGGTCCTGGACCTCTGGCCCCACGACCTGCCCTTTATCCAGCGGGTGCCCGCGCCCGACCGGTACTACGCGCCCGACGCCGTGGTGCAAACCCTGAAAAAAGACCCCGGCGTGTACCGCGTGTTCCCCATCTTTTACAAGGTGGACAACAACTACCTGATGTGGCACGACCTTGAGTCCATCGGCGGCCACCACGGCAACCAGTCCCGCCGATACCAGGAGCTCATCGGTGCGGAGAACACCATCATGTTCCGGCCGCAAAGCGTGCTGGACCTTTACCGGTACCCCCAACTCGTGGACCTCTTGAATGTGCGGTATGTGGTCACCCAGCCGATTCCCGAAGACCTGAGCCCCTACGATCCCCAAACCCGGGCCTTTCTGCAGCTCATCCTGAATTTCCTGCACCGCGACGGCATGGAGGAGGTGTACCGGGACCGGCAGGTGGCGATTTACCGGAACCATCACGATCTGGGGCGGCTCTTTGCCGTGGAGCGGTACGAGGTGCTGCCCGCCCGGGAGGTGCTGGCCCGCATGAAGTCGGCTTCCTTTGATCCCGCCCGGGTGGCGTTTCTGGAACAGGATCCCGGCGTTTCCCTGTCGCCCGATACGGTGTCCCTCCAGTTTTCCTATCGCTTCCTGGAGCGCACGCCGAACCGGGTGCGGGCCGAGGTCACCCTGTCCCGACCGGCCCTGGTGCTGTACTCCGGCAACTTTTACCCCCATTACCGGGCATATGTGGACGGCCAATCCCGGCCCGTGTATGTGGCCGACTATGTGCTGCGGGGCGTGTTCCTGGAGGCGGGCACCCACACGCTGGAGTTCCGTTACCGGCAAGATTTCTGGCGACGCGGCGGCGGCATCACCCTGCTGAGCGTGCTCCTGATCCTGGGCCTTTTGGCCTGGCCCGAGAAGCGGCGCCCCCGGGCATGAAGCGCATCCTGATCACCGGCGCGGCAGGCTTCATCGGCTCCCACCTGGCCGAGGCCCTGAAGGACTCCGGGGCCCATCTCGTGTTTCTGGACGCCCTGAACTACGCCGGCCACCCCGAAAACCTGCAGGCTTTTTCAGACCTTCTGACCATCGTGCCCCGGTTCGGCGAGGACCTGGCGGTGGTGGACTATACCGGCAAGGTCCAGTCGCTGGGGGTTCCGCTGGATGCCGACAAGTTGCCCGCCGACGCCCGGGAAGCGGCGGATCCTGAGGAACTTTCCCGTCTGCTGGCACAGGCCGAGGCCGAGGGACGGCCGGTGCTGGTGGTGGCCAATCTGGTCAATCGGCCGGTGGCGCAGCAGGTGATGGTCCGGGTGGACCGGGTGGTGCACCTGGCGGCCGAAACCCATGTGGACCGATCCATCGTGCATCCCCAGCGGTTCCTGGCCTCGGACATCTGGGGCACCTACACGCTGCTGGAGGCGGCCCGCCGGCACCCGGTGGAACGGTTCCTTTATGTGTCCACCGACGAGGTGTACGGGGAGGTGCCGGAGGGCGCCGCCGCCGAAACCTGGCCGCTCCGGCCCTCCAGCCCCTATGCCGCCTCCAAGGCGGCCGCCGATCGCCTTGCCTTTGCCTACCACCGGGCCTACGGGGTGCCGGTGATCATCGCCCGGCCCAGCAATGCCTTTGGTCCCCGGCAGTATCCGGAAAAACTCATTCCGGTGATGACCCTTCTGGCCCTGGCCCATCAGCCCCTGCCCCTGTACGGCGACGGCCGCCAGCGCCGAAACTGGATCTATGTGCGGGACCTGGCCCGCGCCCTGGTGCTCCTCCTGGAGCGGGGCGAGCCCGGCACCGAGTACAATGTGCCCGGCACCCGGGAGATTGAGAACCTGGACCTCGTGCGGAAGATTCTGGATCTTCTGGGGCGGCCCCACAGCCTGATC
>WGAB01000295.1 GCA_015489295.1 Caldifarciminota bacterium | reverse complement strand
ACCTGGGCCGAAACACGACCGACATTGTGGGTCCATCGGCCGGTTTGAGCCTGGGAGGCTGCGGCGGCCGGTTGCCGTTTTGAGGTTCCGACGAGACGAACTCCGGCCCAACGCTCGGGCCAGGAACCTTTTCCCCGGTGCAATCTGGTTGTGGCGGTGGAAGCCGTTCCTGTCCCGGGGGCATCCCTGCAGGAGCCGCTTTAGCGGCGATTTTCTGAGGCTGGGGAGGATGGATTTATCGCGGCTGAAGCCGCTCCTACGGGTTGGATTCCCATTCCTTGCTGTGGGTGGGAGGGATGGTTTGGTTGTGGTGGCAAAAGCCTTTCCTGCCCCGGAGGCATCCCTGTAGGAGCCGTTTTAGCGGCGATTTTCTGAGGCTGTGGGGAGGATGGATTTTTCGCGGCTGAAGCCGCTCCTACGGTTCGGATTCCCGTTCCTTGCCGTGGGTGGGAGGGATGGTTCGGTTGTGGTGGTGGAAGCCGTTCCTGTTCGGGGTCATCCCTGTAGGAGCCGCTTTAGCGGCGATTTGTTGCTCTGGCCGTTTCGCCGGAGGCAAAGGCGACGTATACTCTACGCCAGCGGCCGCCCCGGCCCTGGAGGAAAGGCAGCCCGGTGGCCAAAGGAGCCGAGGCACAGCGTGAAACGGGTACTCATGGTGGCATACTACTTTCCGCCCCTGGGCATGGCCGGGGTGCAGCGGCCGTACCACTTTGCCCGGTACCTGCCGGAATTTGGCTGGGAGCCCCTGATCCTCACGGTCAAGGACATCGCCTACTACGCCCGGGACTTGCGGCTGGCCGAGGGGGCCCGGCAGATGCGGGTGTTCCGGTCCGAGTCCCTGGACTTCTCCCGCATCCTGTACCTTCTGGGCAAACGACAGGTGCAACTGAGCCTGCGCAACGAACGGCTGAGCCGGTTCACCTTCAACTTCTTCCTGATTCCAGATGCGCGGCTCCCCTGGTTGCCCTTTGCGGCCCTCCTGGGTAGCCGCATCGTGCGACAATTCCGGCCCCAGGCCCTCTACTCGGTGTCTCCCCCGTATACCACCCACCTGGTGGCCCTGATCCTGAAAGAACGGTTCAAACTCCCCTGGGTGGCCGACTTTACCGACCTGTGGCCCACCGGGCACCGGGTGCCTTCCCCCCTGCACCGTTCGTTGAACACGCGCATCCGTCGCCTGATCGTTCGCAAGGCCGACCTGCCCCTGAAGGTGTACCAGAACATCCACCTGGGCCCCAGGGCGGTACTCATTGAGCATGGGTACGACCCGGAGATGTTCGAGCTTCGCCTGCAGCCAGGCGAGCGGATCCCGGGAACCCGGCCCGACGCCTTCGTCATCCTTTACACCGGCGTGCTGGCCGACAAGGGGGAAGGGGTGTGGGCGTTTTTGCGGGCCCTGAAACGCCTGGAGGGGTTCCAGCTGGTGATCGCCGGCGAGGCCGGCGCCGAAGTGCACCGCTTCGTCGAACGCCATGGCCTCCAGGACCGGGTGCTGTTTCTGGGCTATGTGCCGCACCAGGAAGTGCCACGGCTCATGCTCCAGGCCGATGCCCTGTGGTTCGTGTTCCCCTACGAAACCGCTTCCATGAAGCTGTACGAGTACATCGGCTCCGGCAAGCCTGTACTGTTCCAGGCACCGCCCTGGTCCGAGGCTTCCCGGGTGGCCCGCAGGAGCGAAAGCGTGGTGTTCCTGCCCAACGAGGAGGAGCAGATCGTGCGAATCCTGCAGGAGCTCCGGCCCCTGAAGGGGCTCCGGTTCCAGCCGCCCGAGGAGTACTCCCGCCGGTACCAGGCCCGCCGGCTGGCGGCCTATCTGGACCAGTTGGCCGAGCGGAGACGCCCCCGCGTTTAAAGGGTCATCATCTGCCGACTGAACCAGCTCATGCTGGAAAAGGCTGCGAAGAAGGCGATGGCCGTGGCAATGAGGCCGATCAGCGTGAGGATGCCCAGGAGAGCCCAGAAGGTGCGGAGTTTTTCCATCATTTCCACAAAGGCATCGGGATCCCGGAGGGCCAGGTACCGGTCGGCCCGATTCGCCGCCTGAACCAGCAGCACGCCGATCCAGATGGGGAGCCAGGCGATCAGAAGGCCCACCAGGGTGAGGGCGTACAGGGCGCCCCCGGCAATGTTCACGATCCCCAGGAATTTGAGCCACCCCTTCATGTTCATCACGGCGTATTCCAGTCGACGCAACTGGGCCTCATTGAACCCTTGCACGGTTTCCATAGCCCACCTCCTCGTTTGCCGTCAAGTGTACACCGTGGAAGGAGCGAGCCGGACCACCAGGAACCGGAGGCTTGGCCGGTTGGCCCGATAAAAGGCCACGGCACGGCGGTCGGCCGCGGTGCCCCAGAGGGGCGGTGTGCCCGGGCCCTGGCGGAGGGATCGGAAAACCCGTACTACGGTGAACGCCGGAAGAGCGGCCCTGCGGGCGAGGGTCCGGGCTTCGTGGAGCAGTCGGGTGCCGATGCGTTGCCGCCAGTGGGTTTTGACCACATGGACACCGTAATCCAGGTTGCCGTTTGCCGGGTTCCAGTAGGCCAGGCCCACCGGTTCCCGGTCCAGAAGAGCCAGGAGCACCCGGTGTCGCCCGCGAACCGGAGGCACAAAGAACCCCCAGCTGGCCCGGTGGATGGCCCGGAACCGGGCCAGGTCTTCGTCGGTCCAGGTGTCCAGGTGACGGACCTGGACGCCGGGGTGGGGCTCCAGGAGCGGTGCGTCGGGGAACCACAGGTACAGCAGGGAACGGGCCCGGATGGGTACCCGAAGGTCCGGCCAGGCATCCTCGGGGAAAAGGGCCAGGGTGGGCACCGGCGAAGGCTCCGAAAGGCGCCGGGGCGTCGACAGGACCCAGAGGTGGGCTTCCACGGGCTTTTTGCGCAGGGACCAGATGATCCGAAGAAGGCAGCCTTCGGGCGTGGTGGCCTGCACTTCAGCGTCCAGCACAGGCTTAGCCCAGAAGATTCGGAGTTCTCCGGCGGCCCGGTACCATTGGAGGAACCCGTCCACCCGGCCGGGCCACTCGGGAAAGCATGCAGCTTCAGGATGGCGACCCATGCTTTAGCAGATCGGCCAGGGTGGAGGCCTCGCGGGCTGGCTTGTCGGGCCGGAACCGCTTGACCCGGGCGAAGCGCAGCGCCACCCCGGAGGGATACCGGGGGCTCTGCTGCACCTCGCTGTAGGCCACCTCCACCACGATCTCGGGCTTTACATACACGATGCCGGGCTCTTCGGCCACTTTGCGCTTCAGCAGTTCCCGGGTAAGCCAGGCGAGGTCCCGGTCGGTGAGGCCCTTAAAGGTTTTGCCCACGGGCAGGAGTTCCTTGCGACCCGGGTCCCACACCGCCAGGTGCAAATTGGAGAGCCAGCCGCGGCGTCGGCCGTGGCCCCATTCGGCGGCGATGATCACGCAGTCGGCGGTTTCCGCGGGCTTGATCTTGAGCCACAGGCCCACGCGTTCACCCACCACATAGGGGGCATCCAGCCGTTTGGCCATCAGGCCCTCGGCGCCCCAGTCCAGGGCCTGCCGGTAAAAGGACTCGGCCTCCTCCACCCGGGAGGTTTGCAGGGCCGGGATCCGGTGTTCCTCGGGTACCAGTTGAAACAGCAGGCGCCGGCGCCGTTCCAGGGGCTCCGTGGTGAGGTCGCCGTCCAGGTACAGGAGGTCAAAGAAGAAGGGCACGAGCGGCATCCGTTGCCGGGCCTCTTCAATGTGGCGGCGTTTGCCGAAGCGGCGCATGAACACCTGGAAGGGCACGGGCCGGCCGCTTTCGTCCAGGGCCACGGCCTCGCCCTCCACGATCAGGCGGTCGGCGGGCAGGCGCCGCACCGCCTCCACGATCTCGGGCACCGTGGCCGTGATGTCGCGCAGGTGGCGCGAGAATACGCGGACCTCGGAGCCCAGGCGATGGGCCTGGAACCGGGCGCCGTCCAGTTTGAACTCATACAGGCCGGTGCCGCCGAGTTCCCGATGGGCCAGGTCCAGGGCGGCGGCCGGCGTGGCCAGCATGGGGCGCAGCGGCGTGAACAGGCGGGGCTCCGGCCGCACGGTGCCAGCATGGGCCTGCCGAATCAGATCGGCCAGCGGGGCGCCGTAC
>WGAB01000294.1 GCA_015489295.1 Caldifarciminota bacterium | reverse complement strand
GGCACCATCTACGAGGTGCCCCTGGTGCTGCACAAGCAGGGCGTGGACCAGGCCATCGCCGACCTCTGGCACCTGCCCGGCGAACCCGACCTGGCCGACTGGACCGACCTGGTGAAACGCATCAAGCACCCCCGCCACGAGGTGACGGTGGCCCTGGCCGGAAAGTACGTACACATGAAGGACACCTACAAGAGCGTGTACGAGGCCCTGACCCACGCCGCCGCCCAGCTCCGGCTCCGGGTACACCTGCGGCGGGTGGACACCCAGCGGGTGGAACGCGAGGGCGCAGAGCCCTATCTGCGGGACGTGGACGCCGTGCTGGTGCCCGGCGGCTTCGGCAAACGCGGGGTGGAAGGCATGATCCAGGTGGCCCGGTACGCCCGGGAACACGGCCTGCCCTACCTGGGCCTCTGCCTGGGGATGCAGGTGGCTGTGATCGAGTTCGCCCGCCATGTGGTGGGCTGGGCCGACGCCCATTCCACCGAGTTCGATCCCCAAACGCCGCATCCCGTGATCGTGCTGCTGCCCGAACAGCGGGGCGTCCGCCAGATCGGGGGCACCCTGCGCCTGGGCAGTTACGAGGCCCGCGTGTTCCCTGGTACCCGGCTCCACCGCCTGTACGGAGCCGATCGCATCGTGGAACGGCATCGGCACCGCTACGAGTTCAACCCCGAGGTGCGCGGCGTGCTGGAACAGGCCGGCCTTAAGGTGGCAGCCGAAAGCGTCCAGGGCGGCCTGGTGGAGGCCATTGAACTGCCCGACCACCCCTTCTTTGTGGCGGTTCAGTACCATCCCGAGTTCAAATCGCGGCCCCTGGACCCCCATCCCCTGTTCGTGGGGTTCCTCAAGGCGGCCCTGGAACATCGCGAACGCCGGTACCCCCTCCTGGCCCAGGCCTGACCCTGCCGCCGGGCTGTATCCTTAAAACAACAAACGGGGAGGTGTGCTCCTTGTCCATCGCCTTCAGCGGCAGAGTTTTTAAGGGATTCCTCTTGCTGTCTCTTCTGCTTGTCGCCCTCCGGCCCGGCGACGCCGCACCTCCTCCCCCACCCGATTCCCTGGCCCGGCAACTGGTCCACCTGCTGACCACCCACCACCTGCGAATGCCCGCCGATGAGGAGATCCGGCTGCTCCGCCACCTCCTGGCCCTTCAACTTCCTTCAAGCCAGGGGTTCGCCTGGCTCTGGTGGGCCGACCTGGAAGAACACCGGGGCAACCTGCAGGCGGCGGACACCCTGTACCGGCGGGCCCTGGTAACCCTGCCCGAAACCCTGAACACCCCGGTCCTGCTTCGCCGGATCCGGGTCAACCTGCAGCTGGCCCGGTGGGACACGGCCCGGCATCTCCTGGAAACCGCTCTGCATCGCTCCTTGGCACCGGATCTCCGGCGGCAGGTGGTGCATACCCTGGCCCGCCTGGACCTGGCCACCGGAGCCCCCCAGGAGGCCCTTCGGCTCCTGCAGCAGGAGCGGGCCTTTCCCCGGCTCCAGGGGTTCGCGCTGTATCAGTTGGGGCGCTACGACAAGGCTCTGGAAACCCTGGCGTCCTTTGACGACGACACCTCACGGCTGTTCCGGGCCCTGGCCGCCTTTCGGCTGGGCCACAACCTGACAGTAACCCATCTTCGCCGTGCCGGCGTTTTCCAGGAAGCCCTGACCCTGTTGGCGGGCATGGCCTACTACCGGATGGCCGTGGTCGACTCGGCCCGGGCCCTGCTCCAGCAAATTCGGACGCCGGCCTACCGCCCCTATGCTGCATACTTGCTGGCTGCACTGGCCCTGCGGCAAGGAAACGCGGCCGAGGTCAGCCGCTGGCTTTCCAAGGCGCCACCCCCCTCTGCCCTGGCCCCGCTGTTCCAATTCCTGGAGGCCCAGGCGCTGCAGCGCCCCTCGAGCCTCTGGGAGGCTCTGGCCCGGTACCGGGCCCTGGAGTTCCAGGTGGACTCTACCTGGCAACCCTTTTTCCGGCTGAAATACGCCGAGGCTTTGCTCATGGCGGGCGAAGAGGAACCAGCCCAGGGCCAGCTCCATCTTCTGCCCAACGCCCTCCCCGACTCCCTGCAGCACCATCGCCGTTTCCTGGAGGCCGTGGCTGCCTTTCAGAGGGACGACTATGCCCGCGCGTACCGCCTGCTCCAGGGGCTGTTCCGCACGGCCCCGGCAGCCTGGCATCCCTATGTACAGTACCTGCTGGGGCTCGTGGCCTACCGGCAGGGATACTACGGGCTGGCCCAGCAGAACCTCCGGCAGGCCCTGAACCTGCCGGGACTGCGGCACCGGGTGCTGCTCTACCTGGGCGACTGCGCCTTTAATCTGCGGCAGTATCGTCAGGCCGAAGAGTGGTACCGGGAGGCCTGGCAAACGGCCCCCAGTGCTACGGTCCAGCAGGAGGCCCTGTGGGGCCTGGCCCTGAGCCTTTACCGGCAACGGCGCTACGCCGAGGCCGCCCAGTGGCTGGAACACCTGGTAAAAACCTGGCCCCAGGCGCCCCACGGCTCGCTGGCCCTCTACCTGCTGGCCACGAGCTGGGAAATGACCGGCAACCTGGACAAGGCCCTGGAAGCCCTGGACCGCTTCGCCCAGCAGGCCCCGGCCGACCTCCAGGACCGCATCCTGCTGGAACGCGGCAACCTGCTGTACAACCACGGGCAGTATGCCAAAGCCCTGGAGGCCTATCGCACCCTCATCGAACATGATCCCCGGAGTCCGCTCGTGGACCAGGCCCTGGAGGGCTTGTTCTGGACCGTTCAGAAGATGAACCGCACCGACACCCTGGCCGTGCTCCTGGCCTCGCTGCGGCAACAGGTGCCGGAGCTCCGCACCCTCCTGCTTTTACGCGAAGCCCAGTTCCGGTACAACATCGGCGAGTACGCCCGGGCACTGGCCCTGGCCGACACCTTTCTCGCCGCCGTTCAGGACACCGCCTGGCGGAGGGAAGCCCTCTGGACCGCTGGCATGGCAGCCTATCGCCTGGAGCAGTGTGATCGCGCAATCCGATACTTCGAAGCGCTGAAGGGCCAGGAGGAGGCCGACTTCCGGCGGGCCGAATGCCTGGCCCGGCTGGGGCGTACCCGGGAGGCGCTCCAGGCCTTCCGGGGGTTCCTCCGGCACCACGCCCTGAGCACCTTCCGGCCCCAGGCCCTGTACCAGGTGGCTCATCTGGCCCTGAGCCTGGGGGATTCGGCCACGGCCGACACCTTCTTCGCCCGGCTGTACCACCAGTATCCCCGGCATCCCCTCACCGATGCGGCCCTCGTGGCCTGGGCCCCGCTGCTGTTCCGGAAGGGCCAGCGGGAACAGGCCGTGGCCCTGCTGGACACGGTCATCGGTCGCCACACCGACGAACTGGCCGGCCGGGCCTGGCTCACCAAGGGCGACCTGCTTCGCGAATGGGGCGACCTGAAGGGGGCGGTGGAAGCCTATGTGACGGCGGCCACCCTCTTTGAGGCGGCGCCCGACATTGCGGCTCCCGCACTGTGGCGCGCTGCCCAAACCTACGCCAAAATGGACCGGCTCCGGGAGGCCGTGGTGGCGTACCGTCGGTTTGCCCGGAAGTATCCGCGGGATCCCCGGGCCCGCGAGGCCCGGATCCTGGCCAACAAACTGGAACAACGCTGGCGGGAACGCCAGGCCGCCAGCGTCCAAGATACCCTGAAGCCCTCAGGAGGTGAAGGCCCATGATCTCTCTGTGGCTAACCCTGGCACTGGTGGCTGCCCCGGATACCCTGGGGCCAAGGCTGCCTACCTTGAAGCTGGGCCGCTTCGTGATCTACGGCCTGGACACCCTCCGGCTCCAGCGCACGGCGGTCGAGGCGTACCCCCGGGTGGTGTACACCCCGGAGCCCGGGGTTCCTGGCCTGGCCGCCGGCTTCTTTGCGGCGCCCTCCACCCTGCCGGTGACCCTGCCCCTGCCCCAGCCCGCGCCCGCAAGAGCCCTCCGGACAGGCATCCAGGCCTACCTCCTGCCAGCCTACGGTGGCGGCAGCGCTGGCCTGGCCCTGCGGATCGCCGGGGGCCGCAGTACGGCCGAGGGATGGGTGCAGGGAATGTTCCAGCCCCTGGAAAACGAACCAGGGATTTCCCGGGAGATCCAGTTCTGGGGACGCGCGGCCCTTAGCGGCCAGAGCCTGGAATGGATGGGCCGGACCCTGTTCCAGCGGTTCTCCACGCTCCTTTTCTGCAAGGTCAGGGAATGGCCCACCTGGGGTGCCCTGCGGGCGCATCTCGGGGGAAACCCGGGCCCGTTCCAGGTCCGAATCTCTCCCTGGTTGGTGGTGCTGAACCGGCGGACCCAGGTGGAAGGGGTGGAATGCGGCACCCACGACACCACGGAGCAACACCTGGGCGAAGGCCTTGACGCAGGCTTCCGCTGGCGCCTGGGGGCTACCCGGAAACTCGGGTTCCAGGCCCGTGCTTACAGGGCCGGTGATTCCGTAGCCCTGGACGCCCGGATCGGCCTGAAGACCTGGTTTTCCCGCGGGGAACTGCAGGCTGACGTCGGCGGGGCCCGGTGGGCCTCTGGCTCCTGGCAGCCCGTGGGTCAGCTGGCGCTGTACCAGCCCATAGGGCAGGGGGTGCGGGGCGTGGTCCTGTATCGCCAGCTCCGGGTTCCCGGCGATTCCCGGATCCCCCTCCACGGGACCGTGCCCGATCTTCTGGCCTCGCCTGCCCCGGGTGCCGCCCTGGGAGCCCTGCTGGACACCTGGGAAGGGTACCGGTGGTACCTCGCTTCTACCCTTTCCCAGGCGGCCTGGCAAACCGGCGGCGCCGTGGTGTACCATCGCCGGGGTGCCCGCGGAACCTTCTCTATGCAGGTAGGAGTGGAACAGGTGGACCGGTGGATCGTGCCCTGGGACTCCAGGCCTGTCACCTCTACCCTCCTCTTTTTCCGCCCCGGGATCGTCCGGCACTCTTCCCGGGTCGACCTCACGGCGGCCGGCAGCATCCAGGTGGCGCTGAAGGGGGCGCACTGGCCCTTCCTCCTGGGCTTCCTCCGGTTCCGGTACCGCTGGATGCCCGACACCTGGCTCGTAGCCCAGGTGCGGTCGGAGGAATATCCAAGCGTGGATTTCTGGCTGCAGCACCGCCTTGCGCGCGCCTTCTGGGCAGCGGCGGGGGTCTGGAATCTCCTGGAGGAGCCCAGCCTGCTGCCTCAAGGGCGCCGACTCTTTGTCGGGCTGTGGCTCAACACCTTTGCCCTTCCAGGAGGTAACCCATGACCCTGTTGCAAATCCTTGCCCGGGGTGGCTGGATCGTTTGGCTCATCCTTTTGCTCTCGCTGGTGGCCCTGGCCGCGGCTGTGGAGCGCTGGCTCGTGTTCCACCGGGTGCAACGGGACCTGGACGACTTCGTTCGACAGGTGAAAAACGCGCTGCGGAGCGGCGACCTTGAGGCCGCCCGAAGTGCCAGCCGCCACAATCCCCTGCCCTTAGCCCGGGTCCTGCTGGCAGTGCTGGACCACCGGCACCTGTCCCTCTCGGACCTGAAAACCTATGCCACCGATCAGTTGCACCTCGAAGCCCATGCCCTGGAACGCAACCTGCTGGCCCTGGCCACCGTGGCTGGCCTGGCCCCGCTCCTGGGCTTCCTGGGCACGGTCACCGGCATGATCCGCGCCTTCATGGCCGTGCAGCGCCAGGGCGGCTCCGTGGACGCTTCGGTATTGGCCGGCGGCATCTGGGAGGCCCTGGTGACCACCGCCGTGGGGCTGTCCGTGGGGATCGTGGCCTATCTGCTGTACAACTGGCTCGTGGGACGGGCGCAGGACCTGGTGGTAAGCCTGGAACGGCACACCCTGGATCTCCTGGACCTCCTGAAACGGGAGGAATAGCCCATGCCCGTGAAACTGCGGAACAAACCCCTGACCTCCTTTTCGGTGATCTCCCTGGCCGACATCGTGCTGCTGTTGCTCATCTACTTCCTGCTGACCTCCACCTTCGTGTTGAGCCAGGGGATCCGGGTGAAGCTGCCCCGGGCCGAGGCCAAACCCCTGAAGGAACGGGCCCCGGTGGTGCTCACCCTCACCCGGGACGGACGCCTGTACCTGAACCAGGAGGCCGTGGAACTGGCGGCCCTGCCCCCCAAACTCCACGCCCTGCTGCGGGACCATCCCCAAACCCCGGTGGTGCTGATGTCCGACCGGGAGGTGCCGCTCCAGCGGGCCATCGAGGTGCTGGAGGCGGCCCAGAAGGGCGGCGCCCAGCGCCTTGTGATTGCCACCCAGGAAAGTCGACCATGAACGAACGGGCGGCGGCCTGGGGCCTTTCCACGGCCCTGCACCTTTTGCTTTTGGGCGCCTTTGCCCTGTGGCACGTGCGGGTGCCCAGGGCCCCCGAAACCTGGCTGGCCGTAACCTTCGCACCAGCCCCTGCCGTGGAGGCCGGGCCTGTGACCCCGAGCCGGGTACGCCGGCCGGCACCGCCCCGAATCCAGGGCACCGAGCCCCTGCCCGAGGAACTGGCCCTCCGGAAACGGATGCAGCGGCTTCAGCAGGAGGAGCAAACCCAGGAAAAGCAGCTCTTTGGGGGCAAGGCCATGGGAGTAAAGATCCAGGGGCGGATCGCCCATCGGCAACTGGTGCGGTACCGGCTGCCGCCTCCGGTGCCCCTGCTGCGGGAAGCGGAAATCCAGGTACGCATCGAGGTGCTGCCCGACGGCACCGTGGGCTCGGTCCGCCTGATCCGCCGGGGGCCTCCGGAACTGGAGCGCCTGGTGCTGGAATCCCTGCGCACCTGGCGTTTCAGCCCCCTGCCGCCGGGCCTGGAGGGCGTGCAGGACGGCATCGTGACCTTCACCTTCCGGCTGCCGCCGGGCGCCTGATCCCCTCTTTGCCACCTTTTGCCACCTTTTGGTCCCAAGGCCGGTTATCCCTCTAACCCTTTCGTGCCCAAAGGGTTACCTCTATCTTTTCCACGAGTTTTCCACCGCAAACCGGGATCGGGAGGGCCGGAGTCGCCCGGAAATCAAGCCCCAGAAACCCCATGAAAATCAAGGCTTTAAAAGGGCCTCCCCGGGGACGGCTTGACAAGCCGCCCGTTCGGTCCCATGATAGCCACTGAATCAAAAAGGTGGCAAAAAGTGGCAAAGACCTCGAAGGACCGGGATCTCCGCATCGCGGCGGTGGACGCCAAGGGAAGGGTGCTGATCCCCATGTGGATCCGCCGCCACCTCACCCACGGCGCCACCCTGTACCTCACGGTGGGCGCCGATCGGTGCATCGTGATGTTCACCCCGGAACAGTGGAAACGCGAGGTCGAAGAGCGGTTCCAGGAACTGTCGCCCTTTGAATCCTCGCCCCTGCTCAAACGGTACCGCCGCGTGATGGCCCACAAGGTGGAAACCACCCTGGATACCATGGGCCGCATCGTGATCCCCGGCAACCTCCTGCGCTACGCCGGCATCCGGAACCGGGCCGCCTTTACCCACATGGGCTCCTGGGTGGAAATCTGGGACCCCGAAACCCTGGAAAAAGAAACCCTGCAGAGCACCCCTGAAACCGAGGCAAAGGAGGCCGTTCCGTGAATACCGGGGTCCGGGTGATCGACCTGGCCGAACTCCAGCCCCTGAGCCGGTGGAAACTCCTGGCTCTGGGCCGCCAGGTGGAAACCTGGCTCCGGAGGGGCTTCCAGGTCACCCTGCTGGGCCGGCGCGAGGACCTCGCCTACTTCTCCCTGGTCAACGGCTTCCCCCTGAACGACGAACCCGCTGAGGTCCACCGGCCCGTGATGCTCAGCGAAGTGCTGGAATTCCTGCAGCCCCGGGCTGGCAGCGTGGTGGTGGATGCCACCGCGGGGGCCGGCGGCCACACCGAAGCCCTGGCCCAGGCCGTGGGCCCCCGGGGCCGGGTGATCGCCCTGGACCGGGACCCCGACCTGGTCCGCATCGCCCGGCAACGGCTCCGCACTTATCCCCAGGTGCAGGTGCTTCAGGCCGACTTCGCGGACCTGCCCCGCATCCTCCGCGAGCTGGGCATCCAGGAGGTGCAGGGCGTGCTCTTCGACCTGGGGCTCTCGTCGTACCATCTGGACCACGCTGGCCGCGGCTTCACCTTCCGCAAAACCGAGCCCCTGGACCTGCGGTTCGATCCCTCCGAGGGCCACCCTGCCGCCTGGTACCTCAACCGCGCGCCCCAGCCCTTCCTGGAGGCCGTGCTTCGGCTGTACGGCGAGGAGCCCCTGGCCCGCCGCCTGGCCCGGGCCATCGTAGAGGCCCGGCAACGCCGACCCCTGGAAACCACCGAAGACCTCAATGCCCTCATTGATCGCTGGGTGCCGGTACACCGCCGCACCCGGACCCGGGCCCGGGTGTACCAGGCCCTGCGCATCCTGGTGAACCGGGAACTGGACCGGGTGGCCGAGGGCCTGGCCGGCGCCCTGGAGGTGTTGAGCCGAAACGGCCGGCTGGTCATCCTGTCGTACCACTCGCTGGAAGACCGGATGGCCAAGGCCTTGAAAAACCTGGAGGGCCTTGAACCCCTCACCCGCAAACCCCTGCGCCCCCAGGACACGGAAATCCGACGAAACCCCCGGGCCCGCAGCGCCAAACTCCGGGCCTATCGAAAAACAGGGGAGGTCGAACGTGGGGAAACTCTTCGGGCTTATCTTCGTTCTTTTGTTCCCCACCCTGGCGGTCACCTGGATGTCCTATGACTACTACGCCACGTTGCACCGGGTGACCCAATTGAACCGGCAGCGGAAACAGTTGTACCGCCAGGTGGAGGAATTGGAGGGCCGGTGTGCAGCACTGGCGTCCTTGCTAAGAATCCAGCGTCTGGCCCCCAGCGGGGGCCCCAAAATCGGGAGTACCGGGCATGGCTTTGCGTACCAGGGAATCCAGGGCGTTCCAGAATCGGCTCCGCGTGGTGAAGGGGATCTTCCTCGCCTTCGCCCTGCTGCTGGCCTGGCGGTCGGGACAGTTCCTGATTCCGGGGGTGCGGCTTCGGTGGCAGCAGCAAGCAGAAAAGGACTTCTACCGGAAGCAACCTCTGCCCGCTGAGCGGGGCCGCATCTACGACCGCTACGGCAAACCCTTGGCCCTGAACCGGCCCACCCTGGACATTTACCAGAAGGACACCCTGGACACCCTGCCCGCCGCCCTACGCGCCCTGGGCCTGAAGCCCAAACCCTTCAAAGACAAGGCCATCCGCCTGAAAGCCCGGGCCGACTACCGCCTGCTGCCCGTGGTGCTGAAAACCCCCGGCCTCTACGCCCTCAGTTCCTGGAGCCGATGGTACCCGGCCGGACCCGCCACCTCCTCCCTCCTGGGCATGGTGGGCGACGACCAGCAGGGCCTCGACGGCGTGGAACTGAAGTTCGATCCCCTGCTCCGGGGCAAACCCGGCTACGAGTACTTCTTTTACAGCAGCTCGGGCCGAAAACGCCTATTCCTCGTGACCTATGGCCCGTCCCAGCATCCCGAACGGGGCCAGGACCTGTATCTCACCGTGGACCGGGACCTGACCGAGCTCACCTACCTGGCCCTTCGGCACGGGGTGGATTCCACCCGGGCCAACTGGGGGTTCGCCGTGGTGATGGACCCCCATACCGGCGATGTGCTCGCCATGGTCACCTACCCCTCGCCCGATCCGGCCCAGGGGGTGGCCTCGGCCACGAACCGCACCATCAACACCCCCTACGAACCGGGCTCCGTGTTCAAGGTCCTCGTGTACTCCCTGGCCTTCAGCCGACATCTGATCACCCCGGAAACCAAGGTGGACACCCGGCCCGGCTGGATGCGGGTGGGCCGGTACCGCATCAGCGATGTCCATGCCCACGGCGGCCGGGTCATGACCTATGCCGAGGCCCTGATCCATTCGTCTAACGTGGCTGCGGCCAAACTCGCCCTGCAGATTCCGGCCGAAGACCTGTACCGCTGGGCGCGCGCCTTTGGCATCGGGCAGAAAACGGGCATCGGACTGCCCGGCGAATCCCCGGGCATCCTCAGGCCTCCCCACCGCTGGGGCGACGCAGAACGGGCCGACTTCGCCATCGGCCACGGCGTCTCGGTCACCGGGCTCCAGATGGCCCTGGTTTACAGCGCCATCGCCAACGGCGGCCTGCTCCTGAAGCCCCGGATCCAGTACACAGGCACCTCCACCCCCGAGGTGGTGCGGCGGGTCCTGCGGCCCGGGGTGGCCGACACCTTGAAGCACCTGCTTTACCGCGTTGTGGAAGAGGGCACGGGCCGGCGGGCCCGCATTCCCGGCCTTGCCGTGGCTGGCAAAACCGGCACGGCCATCAAGGTGGACCCCAAAACCGGCAGGTACAACCGGAACAAGGTCATCGTTTCCTTCGTGGGCTTTTTCCCGGTGGATCACCCGCGGTACGTGATCAACGTGGTGGTGGACGAGCCCCGGATCGGCAAGTACGGTGGCGACGTGGCTGCCCCCATCTTCAAGCACATTGCCCGGGGCATCCTGGCCCTGGACGCCCTGCGTTCCGGCGTAGCGTATCATCAAGGACTGAGCCATGAAACTGTCGCAACTCCTTGAAACCAAAGACCTTGCCGCAGATCCCGAGGTGCACGGGCTGGCCTACGACAGCCGTAAGGTGCAGTCCGGCGACCTTTTCGTGGCCCTGAGCGGCCGCCGAAACGACGGCCACCGGTTCCTGGCAGACGCCCGCAGCCGGGGCGCCGTGGCGGCCCTGGTGGAATACCTCGTGCCGGACGTCGATCTTCTGCAGGTCCGGGTCCCCAATACCCGGGTGGCCCTGGCCCGGGTGGCCGCCCGGTTCTACGGCCACCCCTCCCGGGACCTGGCGGTCTTCGGTATCACCGGCACCAACGGCAAAACCACCACGGCCTATGTGCTCCAGACCCTGCTGGAGGTGACCGGCATCCCGGCCGGCCTGCTCGGAACCATCGAGTACCGGCTCCTGGGCCGGCACCTGATGGCCCACCTCACCACGCCGGAATCCGCCGACCTTCAGCGGTTCCTCCGGGAAATCCTGGACAACGGCGGCCGGGCCGCTGTGCTGGAGGTTTCCAGCCACGGTGTGGCCGAGCACCGCATCGACCACATCCACTTCCGCTACGGCGTGTTCACCAACCTGGGGCGCGACCACCTGGACTACCATGGCAGCGTGGAGCAATACTTCGAGGCGAAACTGCGGTTCCTGGAGCGCGTAGCCGACGCGGTGGTGGTCAACGCCGACGACCCGGCAGCCTCCCGGGTGATCCGGCGCGCCCGGGCCACACGCGTGCTGACCTATGGCCGGACCGCCCGGGCCGATCTCCGGGCCCGGATCCTCCGGAACGACCTCTTTGGCCTGGAACTGCAACTGGAAGGACTGTTCAGCGGCCGGTTTACCCTGCCCCTGCCCGGCACCTACAACGCGTACAACCTGATGGCCGCCCTGCTGGCCTTCCACGCATACACCGGCACCAACCCCCTGGAGCTTCAGCAGGCTTTCCTGGAGCGGTTCAGGGGGGTTCCGGGCCGGTTCCAGATCCTTCTGGATCGCAACGCACCCTTCCAGATAATCGTGGACTACGCCCACACCCCCGACGCCCTCCGGGTGCTGCTTCGTGCCGTCCGTGAGCTCCGGCCCCGGCGGATCATCACCGTGTTCGGCGCCGGGGGCAACCGGGACATGGGCAAGCGGCCCCTCATGGCCCAAACTGTGGAGGAACTCTCCGAGGTCCTGGTGCTCACCTCCGACAACCCGCGCTTTGAGGACCCCGAGGCCATCATCGCCGACCTTTTGAAGGGGCTGAAGAACCTCGGCCGCGAGGTGCACGTGGAACCGGACCGCCGCAGGGCCATCGAACTCGCCCTGGACCTGGCCCAGCCCGGTGACGTGGTGATCCTCGCTGGCAAGGGCCACGAGGTCACCCAGGCCATCCAGGGCAAAAAGATTCCCTTCGACGATCGGCAGGTGGCCCGGGAACTGCTCAGGGAACGGGGGCTTTTGCCATGAAACCACCCATCGCCTGGCGGGCCGAAGACCTGGTTCGGATCACCGGAGGGCAGCTCCGGAACCTGCCTTTGGCCACCCCTGTGCGGGGCTTTGCCCTGGATTCCCGGGAGGTTCAGCCCGGCCAGGTGTTCGTGGCCCTCCAGGGCACCCGGTTCCACGGGGTCCGCTTCGCCCAGGAAGCCGTGGCCCGGGGCGCCACCGTAGTGCTCACCGACCGTCCTCCCGCTCCCCAGACCCTGCCCTATCTTCTGGTACCCGACACCCAGCAGGCCCTCCTGGACCTGGCCCGGGTGGCCCGGATGCGCCTTCAAGCCCGGGTCATCGGCATCACCGGCTCGGTGGGCAAAACCACCACCAAGGACCTCCTGGCCCATCTGCTGAGCCTCCGGTACCGGGTGCAAAAGGCCCCCAAGAGCTTCAACAACTTCATCGGCCTTCCCCTCACCCTGTTGAACGCGGCCGAAGACACCGAGGTGCTCATTCTGGAACTCGGCACCAACCACCCCGGAGAAATGAATCCCCTGGCGGCCATCGCCCGGCCCCACCTGGCCCTGATCACAGCCATCGCCGAGGCCCATCTCGGCTTCTTTGGATCACTGGAGGCCATCGCCCGGGAGAAGGCCGCCCTGCTGTACCACACCTGGCCTGGCCCCGCCTTCGTGAACGAAACCCTGGCCCCCTATCTCGACCTCTTCCACCAGGTGCTGCCCGAGGGCGTGGATCTCGTACCCTACGGCCCCAGGAGCCAGCAGGTTCGGATCCAGCGCCTGGGCCTTTTGGAAAACCGGTGGAAATGGCAGGGCGAGGAATGGATCAGCCGGCCCGGCGGCCCCGGTCCCCTGTACAACACCCTGGGTGCCCTGGCCGTGGCACAACACCTGGGCCTGGACCCGAAGCAACTCAGCAGAGCCCTCGCCTCTTTCCATCCGCCGGCGATGCGCATGGAGGTTTTCCAGCAGGGCAATGTCACCGTGGTGAACGACGCCTACAACGCCAATCCGGCGTCCATGGAGAACCTGCTGGAAACCCTGAAACCCCAGCACTCCCGGGTGCTCCTGGTGCTGGGCGATATGCTGGAGCTCGGCGCCTTCAGCGAGGCGCTGCACCGACAGGTGGCCCGAAGGGCCTATGAAATGGGCTTCCGCCGGCTGGTGGCCGTGGGCCAGGAGGCCCGGTTCTACGTGGAGGAACTGCGGAACCGCCCGATGGAACTCCTGGTGCACTCCAACACCCCGGCCGAAGCCGCCGAAGCCGTGCGTCGCGCGCTCAGGCCCGGCGACATCCTGGCCCTCAAGGCCTCGCGGGCCGTGGCCCTGGAAACCCTGCTGCCCCTGGTGCTGACCCCTGAACCCCAGGAGGTGCCCTGAATGCTGTACCACCTGCTGACGCCGCTGGCTGAGTATTCCATCCTGTTCAACCTGTTTCGGTACACCACCTTCCGCGCCCTGATGGCAGCGGTCACCGCCTTCCTGCTCACCCTGTTCCTGTTGCCTCCCTTCCGGCGCTGGATCCAGCGGAAGGGCCTCGGCGAAGTGATCCTGGAAGACCTGACGCACCATAGCGAGAAACAGGGCACCCCCACCTCCGGGGGGCTGGTGTTCCTTTCGGTAACCATAGCCTCGGCCCTCCTGTGGGCACGCTGGGACGTGGCGTACCTGTGGGTCACGGTCGCCGTGGTGCTGGTTCTGACCCTGATGGGCTTTGTGGACGATCTCTTGAAGCTCCGCGACGGCAAAAGCAAAGGGCTTCCCAAGCGTGCCAAGCTCGCCCTCCAGGGTGTCGTGGCCGTGGGGGTGTTCCTGTTCGTATGGGCCACCTACGGCGACCTCGCCTTTACCACCCAGATGCTCTTTTTCAAGAACTACCTGCTGTACTTCGGCTGGCTTTACCCCCTGTTCGTGTGGTTCGTGTTCGTGGGCACCTCCAATGCCGTCAACCTCACCGACGGCCTGGATGGCCTGGCCGCCGGCACCTCGCTGGCGCCCCTGGGGGTGCTCATGGCCGTGGCCTATATCCAGGGCCATGCCCGATTGTCCCACTACCTGAACGTGTTGTACCAGCCCGGCATGGGGGAACTGGCCGTATTTGCGGCCGCCCTGATCGGGGCTCTTCTGGCCTTCCTGTGGTACAACACCTATCCGGCCGAGATCTTCATGGGTGACACCGGTTCCCAGGGCCTGGGAGCCGCCTTCGCCATCCTGGCCATCCTGACGAAACAGGAACTGCTGCTGGCCGTGGCCGGAGGCATCTTCGTTCTGGAGGCCGTGTCCGTCATCCTGCAGGTGTACAGTTTCCGGCGGTTCGGTAAACGCATCTTCCTCATGGCCCCGCTGCATCACCACTTTGAAAAGCTCGGCTGGAAGGAGCCCAAGATCGTGGTCCGGTTCTGGATCCTCTCGATGGTCTTTTCGATTCTGGCCCTGAGCACACTGAAGATCCGATGAGGCTACAGGAGTTAAAAGGCAAACGCGTTTCCGTGATCGGGGCTGGCCTTTCCGGCCGGGCCACGGCCCGGGCCCTGGCCCGCCAGGGCAACCGGGTACTCGTGTCCGACCGGGGTGACCTCCCGCCCCTGATCCGGGCCGAACTCCAGGCCCTGGGGGTCGACCTGGAACTCGGAGGACACACCGCTCGAACCCTGCAGGCCGAAGCCATGGTGGTGAGCCCCGGGGTGCCTCCCTACCGATTCCCGGTGAGCCGGGCCCTGGCTGCCCGGCTGCCCGTCACCACCGAGCTGGACCTGGGGTTCGACCGGCTCCGGGGACCGGTACTGGCGGTGACCGGCACCAACGGCAAAACCACGGTGGCCACCCTGCTGCACCGGATGGTGCCCGGGAGCGTGCTGGCCGGCAACATTGGCACGCCGCTCCTGTTCCTTCCGCCGGCCCGGCTTTCCCATCCCGTGGTGGCCGAGGTATCCAGCTTTCAACTCTATTACGCCCGCCGATTTCGGCCACGGGTGGCGGTCCTCCTGAACCTGGCCCCCGATCACCTGGACTGGCACGCCTCGGTAGCCGAGTACTACGAGGCCAAACTCAGCCTGTTCCGCCGGATGCCCCCGGAGGCGCTGGCCGTGCTCAATGCCGACAGCGAGCCCGTGCGGTCGGCGGCCCGGTCGCTGGCCTGCCGGGTGGTGTACTTCTCTGTCCGCCAGCCCGTGGAAGGCGGGTTCCTCGAGGGCTCTGACCTGGTGCTCCGGCTTCCGGACCGGCCCGAGGCGCGGCTGGCCCTGCCCTCCCATCCGGCTGTCCGGTGGTACCAGGAAAACCTGGTGGCCGCCGCCACCGCGGCCTACGCCTTTCACGGAAACCTCAAACCCATTGCCGATGCCGTGGCCACGTTCCAGGGGTTTCCCCACCGGCTGGAACCGGTGGCCCGGAAGAACGGCGTGTGGTTCATCAACGATTCCAAGGCCACCAACCCCCATGCCACGGCCTTCGCCCTGCAACGGGTGGCCTCCATAGGGCCCGTCGCCCTGATCCTGGGAGGCCTGGCCAAGGGGCTGAACCTGGCCGAACTGGAACCCGCCCTACCTTCAAACCTGGTGGGCATTGTGGCCATCGGCGAGGCATCGGAAATCATCCGTAAAATATTCGGCTCCCGTTACCGGGTACACCTGGCGTCCGATCTGGACGACGCCGTACGCACGGCGTACCGTTGGGTGAAACCTCGGGGGGTGGTGCTCCTCTCCCCGGCGTGCGCATCCTTTGACCAGTTTGCCCATTACCGGGAACGCGGAGAAAGGTTTAAACATGCGGTCCACCGGTTCCTATCGCAGGAAATTTGAAGTGGATTACCTGGTGATCCTGGCCATGGCCCTGCTGGTGGTCATCGGGATCACCATGTCCTTTTCCGTCGGCTTTTCCGGTGGCAAAGACGGGGTGATGAACACCCGGCTCCTGGAGGCCCTGGGAGCCACCCGCAGGTACACCCTGTTCCTGATTCCCGGCTTCTTCTCGTTTCTCCTGGCCATCCTGTACCCGGTGCGGTGGTACCGGAAAACCGCCCTGCTGCTCTACGGGCTCACCCTCCTGCTCCTCGTGGTGGTCAAACTCATGCCCCACGAGGCCAAGGGCGCCAAACGCTGGATCGAACTGGGGCCGGTGCACTTCCAGCCCTCGGAACTGGCCAAACTGGCGCTCGTGTGGTTCGTGGCCTGGTACGTATCGGTCCGCGGCCGGTGGCTCCATCTCCTGATTCGCGGGGTTCTGCCCCTTATCGGCGGAACCGTTCCCATCGTGTTCCTGATTCTGATCCAGCCCAACATCTCCACGGCCGGCCTGATGGTCGTGCTGGTCCTGCTGCTCCTCTTCCTCGCCGAGGTGCCCCTGCGACATCTCGGGCTACTGGTCGGGGGCGCGGTCCTGGCAGGCCTGCTGGCCTTTGGGACCATAAAAACCGTGCCCGCCGTGGGCACCTTCCTGAATGACCAGCTCCAGAAACGCTTTCCCCACGCCGCCAAACGGCTGGAAATGTTCCAGAACCCGGACGAGAACCCGGCCTGGAAGGCCACCCGGGTGGCCCTGGGCGAGGGCGGATTCCTGGGGACCGGGGTGGGCCGCGGCAAGATCAAGTTCACCTATCTGCCGGAGGCCGACAAGGACTACGTGTACGGGGTGATCGGCGAGGAGATGGGCATCCTGGGTATGTGGGGCGTGCTGATCCTCTATCTGCTGCTCGGCTGGCGCGCCCTCTCGGTGGCCCAGAAACTCAAGCGGATGCACAAGGACCCGATGCTCTACCTCACGGCGGCGGGCATTGGCCTGATCCTGTGGATCTTTCCCCTGGCCCATATGGGCGTGGTGCTGGGCCTTCTGCCCCCTACGGGTCAACCTCTGCCCTTTGTAAGCATGGGCGGCACCAACCTGGTGCTCCACATGGTGCTCCTGGGGTTCCTGCTTCGGCTTCACCATGTCGCCCAAACCGGTGAGGAGGTGCTGGCGTGAAGATCCTGGTGGTTTCCGGTGCGTCGGGCGGGCATCTTTATCCGGCCCTGGCGGTAGCCGAAACCGCCCTGGAACGGAACCACCGGGTTTGTATGATCCTGGGAGGAACCCCCCGGGTTCCCCTGAATCCCGGGCTTCCGGGCCTCCGGATGTACCGGGTGGCCTCGGGCCCCATTGTGGGGAAGGGTTTGGGCGCCGTCTGGAGTGGCCTTAAGATCGCCGTCGGCACCTTCGAGGTGCTCCTAATCCTGCTGGCCCACCGGTTTCGGCCCGACGCCGTGATCGCCACCGGCAGCTTTGCCAGCGTGCCCGGGCTCCTGGCGGCCCGGCTCCTTCGGGTGCCCTACTTTCTGATGGAGCAAAACGTGGAGCCCGGGGCCACCATCCAGCGCTTCGCTCCTGGCGCCCGACAGGTTTTCCTGAGCTTCGGGGAAACCCGGGACCTGCTGCCCTCGGACACCCCGACCCTCGTCACCGGCAACCCCCTGAGGCGCGAACTCAAGGAAACCCGGGCCTCCCGCGAAGAGGCCCGCAGAGCGCTGAACCTTCCGGAGGATCAGCCGGTGGTGTTTGTGGTGGGCGGAAGCCAGGGCAGCCGGTTCCTGGCCCGGCGATTCGTGCAGGTGGCCCGGAGCTTTCCGGAGGCCTTTTTCCTGGTCCAGGCTGGCCGCTCCTACGAAGACCTGGTATCCGACTACGGTGAACTCGGCACCAACTACCGCATTGTGCGGTACCTGAGCACCCGGGACATGGCCCTGGCCTACCAGGCCGCCACCCTGGTGGTGTCGCGGGCGGGTGGCGGGGCCATTGCAGAGATCACCTACTTCGGGGTGCCGGCCCTTCTCGTGCCCTTTACCGGGGCCCGGGGGCACCAGAGCCACAACGCCCAGGTGCTGGCCCGGGAAGGGGCCGCGGTGGTGGCCGAGGAGGCGACCCTGAGCGTGGACACGGCCCGACGCCTGCTGGACGATCTGCTGCGCCATCCCGAACGGCTGGAACAGATGGCCCGACGCGCCCGAGACCTGGCCCTGCCCGATGCGGCGTTGACCATTGTGAAAACCGTTGAAAAATCGGTGGCACCATGAACCTGCCCAGGAAGTTTCAGGCCATTCACATGATCGGCATCGGCGGCTCCGGCATGAGCGGCATCGCCGAGATCCTGCACAACCTCGGCTTCCAGGTTACGGGGTCCGACCTTCAGCCCTCCGCCATCACCCGGCGACTGGAATCCCTGGGGATCCGGGTGGCCTACGGCCACGATCCCCGGCACCTGGGCAACGCCCAGGTGGTGGTCTACTCGACGGCCATCCCGCCCGACAACCCGGAACTGGTGGAGGCCCGGCGGCGGAAACTGGCCGTCATCCACCGCGCCGAGATGCTGGCCGAACTCATGCGCATGAAGTACAGCATTGCGGTATCCGGGTCCCACGGCAAAACCACCACCACCTCCATGGTGGGCCATGTGCTGTCCCATGCCGGACTTGAGCCCACGGTGTTCGTGGGCGGCATCCTCAAGAGCACGGGCACCGGTGGCCAGATCGGCCGGGGCCCCTACATGGTGGCCGAGGCCGACGAATCCGACGCCTCCTTTCTCCGGCTCTACCCCACCATCGCGGTGGTCACCAACGTGGACCGGGAACACCTGAACCACTACGGCAACTTTATCCGCCTGAAGCAGGCCTTTCTGGAATTCGTGGACAAGGTGCCCTTTTACGGGCTGGCGGTAATCAACCGCGACGACCCCCATGCCGCCGAGGTGGCCGAGTCGGCCTCCCGCCGCGTGTTCACCTACGGGTTTCACCCCGAAGCCGACCTGGTGGCCGAGGATCCCTGGTCCGAAGGGTTTGAAGCCCGGGCACAGGTGCGGCACCGGGGCCAGCTCCTGGGCACCCTGCACCTGCCCGTTCCCGGGCTCCACAACCTGCAGAACGCCCTGGTGGCCCTCGCCGTGGCCCTGGAACTGGAAATCCCCATGGCCACGGCCCTGGAGGCCCTGGCCCAGTTCCAGGGCGTCATGCGGCGCTTTGAAATCAAGGGCAGTGCCCGGGGCGTTACCGTGGTGGACGATTACGGTCACCACCCCACGGAGATCCGGCGGGTTCTGGAAACCGCGCGCCGATACTGGAAACAGGGACGGATTCTTGTGGTCTTCCAGCCCCACCGCTACTCCCGCACGGCCCTGCTGTACCGCCGCTTCGGGCCGGCCCTCCGGCTGGCCGACCGGGTGATCCTGACCCCCATTTACGCGGCCGGCGAGGATCCGCTGCCGGGCATTACCAGCGCCCTGCTCCTGGAAGGCTTCGCTCCCGAGGAGCGCGCGCGCGTCACCCTGGCGGACTCCCTGGACCACGCCCTTGCCCTGTTGAAACAGGAAGTGCAGGCCGGCGACCTCGTGATCACCCTGGGCGCCGGAAACGTGTATACCGTTGGCGAGAAACTATTGGAGGAGTTGGCAACATGAAGCAGTCCCGCCTGATCCTGAAGGAACAGGTGCCGCTGAGCAAGTATACCACCTTTGGCATCGGGGGACCGGCCCGCTACGTGGCCGAGCCCCAGGACCTGGAGGAATTGAGGGAAGCGATTCGGTTTGCCGAAGAAGAAGGCCTCCCCTATCTGGTGCTGGGGGGCGGCTCCAACGTGCTGTTCCACGACGAGGGGTTCCACGGCGTGGTGCTCCGGATGGCTCGCATGAACCAGGTAGAGGTCAAGGGCGAGGTGCTGGAGGCCGAGGCAGGCACCACCCTTAAACGGCTGATCAAGGTGGCCCGCGACGCCGGCCTCTCGGGCCTGGAACCCTTCATCGGCATCCCCGGCGAGTTGGGCGGTGCCATCGTAATGAACGCCGGCCTCAAGGGCCACGAGATCGGTGACCTCCTGGTGTCGGTCACCCTCCTTACCTTTGATGGCTTTGTCGAGGAACTGCCGCCCCAGGAGCTCGGGCTCGCTTACCGCAAAAGCCGGGTCCGCGACATGGGCATCCTCCTGAAGGCCCGGCTCCGCCTGACCCCGGGCTCGGTGGACCACATCGACCGGGTGATGCAGGAGTACCTGGACCATCGCAAGGCCACCCAGCCCTACGGCATGAAATCCGCCGGTTGCGTGTTCAAGAATCCGGAACCCGAGGTCAGCGCGGGCAAACTTCTGGACGACGCCGGCCTCAAGGGGTACCGGAAGGGCGACGCCATGTTCTCTGAAAAGCACGCCAACTTCATCGTGAACCTGAACCAGGCTAAGGCCGAAGACGTGCTGGCCCTGATGGACCTCGGGAAACGCCGGGTCAAGGACCTCTTCGGCTACACCCTGGAAAACGAAATCGTGATCCTGGATCCCTGGGGGAACGGAACATGAAATCGGAAGCCCTTGCTCTGGACCTGGGAAGCCAGAAGGTGGTGGCCCTGTGGGGAACCCGGAAGAACCCCCAGGAGGACATCGAGATCCTGGGGGTGGGGGTCCAGCACCACCGGAACGCCTTTCGATTCGGCGAGGTGATCCGCCCGGACGACGCGGCCGAGGCCATCGAGCGCGCCCTCCAAAAGGCCCTGAAGAAGAAAAAGAAAATCAAGAACCTGCCCGTCCACGTGGCGGTTTCAGGCCGCTACTACTCCTCCAAATGGCTGGACGAAAGCAACAACATCAGCAAGGGCGCCCCTGTGGAGATCACCGAGCAGGCGGTTCGGGAACTCCTCCACATCGTGATGAGCGCCCCGCCCCACGAGGGCCGGGTGATTTTCCGGTTTTACCCCTTCGAGTACCTCATCGACCACAGCTCCTCGGTGCCCGACCCCGTGGGCATGATGGGGCGGAGCCTGAAGGTGTACGGCCTGGCCGCCTATGCCCAGGAAACCGTGCTGACCAACCTGGAAAGCCTGCTCCAGGGCCTGGGGTTTTCCGATCGTCTGCTCACCTTTGAGTACCAGCCCGTGGCCGCCTCCTATGCCGTGCTGAGTGAGGGCGACCGCCGGGAAAACCTCCTGGTGCTGGACATGGGCTACGCCAAGGTGGACTTTGCCTTCTGGTACAACGGCGGCTTACGCCTGGCCGCCAGCACCAGCGAGGGGTGCTACCGCACCCTCACCGAGGAACTCAAAAAGCGGTTCCAGATCTCCCGGGAAAAGGCCGGCGAGCTGCTGTCGCGGCTGGGCAATCTTCACGAGCCGGACGCCGAGCCCCAGGAAATCCACCTGGCCCTCGGGGGCCAGGGCATCACCCGGGAGATCCCCCGCCGCGATGCCGTCAAGGTGGTACAGCAAAGCCTCGACCGGATGGTGGCCCGGATTCAACGGATCCAGCAGGTTCCCGTCGTGTCCGGGGTGGTGGTCGTGGGCGGCCTGGCCCGGCTGCCGGGCCTCCTGAAGTACCTGGAAACCAAGTTTCGGGTTCCCGTGCTGCAGGGCGAGATCCAGGGCGTGCGGAACCTGCCCGGCCGGGAGGACCCGGGCCTGGCCGTGGCGGTGGGCACCCTGAAGCTGGCCCTGCAACAATTTACGCCAGCCCGCCGTCGACGCCGGTCGTGGATCCGGCGGCTGATGGACCTGGTCCAAAGCTTTTAAACCGAGCAACCAGGAGGTATCGAAGTCATGGGCATTGTGTTGCTGGATCGCGGCTTCCGCGACGCCCGCATCAAAATCATGGGCATTGGAGGTGGGGGATCCAACGCCGTGGACTACATGGTGCGCCACGGGTTGCCCACCACCCTGACCATCGCCGCCAACACCGACAAACAGGCCCTTTCCCGTTCCATCGCCGAATACAAGCTGCAGGCCGGCAAGGAGATCACCCAGGGGCTGGGTGCCGGCGGCGACCCCGAGATCGGCGAACGGGCCATGCGCGAGGCCGCCGACGAGGTGCGCCAGGTGCTGGCCAACGCCGACATGGTGTTCCTCACCGCAGGCATGGGCGGCGGCACCGGCACCGGCGGCATCCAGGTGGCCGCCGAAATCTGCCGGGAACTCGGGATCCTGACCGTCGCCGTGGTCACTTTGCCCTTTACCTGGGAAGGACCCGCCCGCATGGAAACCGCCCGCGAATGGCTCAAGAAGCTCGAGGGCAAGGTGGACACGCTGCTCGTGATCCCCAACGACAAGATCCAGGAACTGTACCCCAACGAGCCCGCCATGAACGCCTTTGAACGCTCCAACGAGGTGCTGTACCAGGCGGTTTCCGGCATCGTGGACATCATCGTGAACACCGGCCTTATCAACGTGGACTTCGCCGACGTGCGCAAGATCATGCGGATGCAGGGCCGCGCCGTCCTCGGCACAGGGGAGGCCGCCGGCGAGAACCGGGCCCGGCAGGCTGCTGCCAACGCCATCTCCAGCCCCCTGCTGGAAAACCTGTCCATCCGGGGCGCCCAGGGGATTCTCGTGAACATCACCCACGGCCCGGACCTCACCATGAACGAGATCACGGAGATCACCAGTTACATCCTGGAGGAGGCCAAGGACGGCCGCAACAAGCCTCTGCTCATCTTCGGCACCGTTCCCAAGGAGGACATGGACGGCAGGGTACGGGTTACCGTGATCGCCACGGGCATCGAACAGAGCCGCACCGGCGAAACCTGGGGCACCAGCGCCGAATGGGGCTCCTCCACCAGCGACGAGCTCTTTGGAGACCGCTTTTAACCGACCCCGGAGCACCGGGGCACACCCCCACGGGAGGCGCCCATGATCGACCTGGAAACCGTCAACGAGGAACAGCTGGAACGTACGGTTCAGAGGTGTCGGGAACGCAACATCATCATCCCCACCTTTGAGGAGATGAAGCACCCAGAGCGCATCCCGGAGCCCATCCAGCAGGAGTTGAAGACCATTGGGCTCTGGGATGTGCATCCGCGGAACCTTTTCCGGATCACCTGGAAAAACGAGCCGGTGCCCTTTGGCGGCGGCTTCAACGGCGTGAACTATATGGAACTCCCCCACGAGCTCACCGGGGTGCCAGCCCGCATCCTGGCCCTGGTGGGCAAGTGGTTCCCCACGGGGGCCCATAAGGTGGGCGCCACCTTCGGCTGCCTGGTGCCCCGGCTCGTCACCGGCCAGTTCGATCCCACCCGCCACAAGGCCGTGTGGCCCTCCACCGGCAACTTCTGCCGGGGCGGCGCCTACGTGGCGGCCCTCCTGGCCTGTGAATCCATCGCCATCCTGCCCGAGGGAATGAGCCGGGAACGCTTTGAATGGCTCCGCCAGCTGGCCGGCGAGGTGATCGCCACCCCGGGCAGCGAGAGCAACGTCAAGGAAATCTTCGACAAGTGCTGGGAACTCCGGCGCACCCGCGACGACGTGGTGATCTTCAATCAGTTCGAGGAGTTCGGCAACCACCTGTGGCACTACGAGGTGACCGGCCACGCCATGGAGGAAGTGTTGCAACAGGAACTGGGGCCCCAGGACGACTTCGCCGGCGTGGTCCTCTCCTCCGGCTCCTCGGGCACCCTCGGGTGTGGCGACTACCTCAAGGAACGGTACCCCCACGCCAGAATCGCGGTGGGGGAGGCCCTGCAATGCCCCACCCTGCTCCTCAACGGCTATGGGTCCCACCGGATTGAGGGCATCGGCGACAAACACGTGCCCTGGATCCACAATGTGCGGAACACCGATGTGGTCATTGGCGTCGACGACGAGGTGCCCCTCCGGCTGATCCGGCTCTTCAACGAACCCGCGGGCCGGGAACTCCTGAAGGCCGAAGGGGTCCCTGCGGAGGTGGTGGACCAGCTGGACCTCCTGGGCATCTCCTCGGTAGCCAACCTGGTGGCGTCCATCAAGTTCGCCCGCCACTTTGAACTCACCAACCGGGACGTGATCTTTACGGTGTTCACCGATTCCATGGAACTCTACGGCTCGCGGCTCCAGGAGCTCCGCGAAGAACGCGGCCCCTACACCTCCCGGGAGGCCGACCGCGACTGGGAACTCCTGCAGAGTATTGCCACCGACTGGGTTCAAGAACTCACCTACACCGACCGCAAGCGGATCCACAACCTCAAGTACTTCACCTGGGTGGAGCAACAGGGCAAGTCGGTGGAGGAACTGGACGCCCAGTGGTACCGGTGGAAGGAATACTGGGGCCAAATCCACCGGCTGGCCCCCCAGATCGACGAGAGAATTCGGGCCTTTAACCGTCGCGTGGGGCTCCTCGCATGATCCTCATCAAAAACGCCGCCTTGATCGCCACCTTCAACGACCAGGGGGAGGAACTGGCGGGCTACGACCTCCTCATCGAGGGGAACCGTATCCGGAAGATCGGCAAAAACCTGACGCTTCCTCCGAAGGCCAGCGAATCCGCCGAGGTCATCGATGCCTCCCATCATCTCGTGCTCCCCGGGCTCATCAACACCCATCACCATCTGTACCAGACCCTCACCCGGAACCTTCCTGGGGCCCAGAACGCCAAACTCTTCGACTGGCTCGTGTACCACTATCCCCGATGGGCCCGGCTGGATGCCGACGCCGTGTACTGGTCCACCCTCCTGGGCATGGCCGAACTCCTGAAGACCGGGGCCACCACCACCCTGGACCACCTGTACCTCTATCCCCGACACCTGCAGGCCGACCTGGTGGGCCTGCAGATGGAGGCCGCCGCCCGCATCGGCATGCGCTTCGTGGCCACCCGGGGGTCCATGACCCGGGGCCGGAGCCAGGGCGGACTGCCCCCGGACGAGGTGGTCCAGAGCCCCCAGGAGGTGCTGGAGGATTCCGTGCGGGTGATCGAAACCTATCACGATCCCCGGCCCCTGGCCCTGCGGCGGGTGGCCCTGGCCCCCTGCAGCCCCTTTTCGGTAGAAGAGGAGGTGATGCGGGAAACCGCACGCCTGGCCCGACAGTACGGGGTGCGGCTCCATACCCACCTGGCGGAAACCCGCGATGAGGAAACTTACTGCCTGGAAACCTATGGCAAACGCCCCCTGGCCCTGATGGAATCCCTGGGATGGGTGGGGCCGGATGTGTTCTTCGCCCACGGCATCTGGTTCAACGACGAGGAACTGCAGTTGCTGGCCGACACCGGCACCGGTATCGCCCACTGCCCCAGTTCCAACATGCGGCTGGGGTCCGGCATCGCCCGGGTTCGCGAAATGCTGGACCTCGGGGTGCGGGTGGGCCTGGCGGTGGACGGGTCCGCCTCCAACGATACCTCGGACATGCTGGGGGAGGTGCGAAACGCCCTGCTGCTGCAGCGGGTACGCTACGGGGCCTCAGGTCTCACGGCCCGGGAGGCCCTGCGGATCGCCACCCGCGGCGGTGCCGATCTTCTGGGTTTTCCTGAACTGGGCAGCATCGAAGAGGGCAAGGGGGCCGACCTGGTGCTCATTGACCTGGATCACCTGCAGTACACCGGGGCCCTGGCCGATCCGGTGGCCGCCGTGGTGTTCGCCGGGTACCATCACCAGGTGGCCTATACCCTTGTCAACGGCCGGGTGGTGGTGCGGGAGGGACGGCTCACCACCGTCGACGAAGAGGAGATCCGTCAACGGGCCGACCAGGCCGCCCGTCGCCTCTGGTAACGCGGAATCCCCTGGAAAAGCCAGAAATAGACAGAGGGGGAAGAGGGGATCACGGGCAATGGGGAACCGAATAGGTATGGGAACGGATCCCTCGACCGTTTACCCGTGCTCCTGGCTCTTCCCCCTCAGCCCCTCCACCGTCACTCTCCCTGGAACGCAGAGTTGACGAGCCTCTGCAGGTTCCGGAGGTAGTTCAACTGCTTCTGGAGCTTGGACATGGCAACCTTCTGCCCCCGGGTGGGGTTCTCCAGGCTGCGCAGGTTGTCCAGCTTTTGCTGACGGGCTTCGATCTCCTCGTCGAACCTGGACCACATGATGAGTTTGTCCAGGAACCGATCATCCTTCTCGGCGAGGTAACCGATGATCCCCTTCAGCAGTTGATCCTTCGTGACGGTAGGGATCTCCTTCCTGCGGCCGCGCCGTACCATCGTTCACCTCCTCTCTGTTTTTTGAGTTACCCTTAAGCACCCGATTATATGCAGAAAATTTGAGGTTTGCAAGAAGGGAGTTTTTGAAGTCGAACCCCCGGGTTCGACCCGAACAACCGGAGGGCGCCCGGGGATTTCATGGCGCCCTATTCAGGGACCTCCACGGTCTGTAACCGCTCTAAAGCCTCCTGGACATCCCGGCGTATTTGCTCCTTCAGATCCTGGAGGGTGGGGAACCGGCGTTCCCCCCGGATCCGGTCCACGAACACCACCTCCACGGCATGCCCCTCCAGCCGCAGGTGCTCGCCGGGAACGTGGACCTCCAGCACGGGGCGGGGCCGCTCTTCGACGGTGGGCGACACCCCCAGGTTGGCCACCGCGGGATACGGCCTCCTGCCCACCCGGAGGAACACCGCGTACACCCCTGGTGCGGGCAACAGCTTTTCCGGGGGCACGTCCACGTTGGCGGTGGGCACCAGCACCCGGCGGCCCAAACCCCGATCGGCATACACCCGTCCGCGGACCCGGTACGCATAGCCCAGCAGACGACGGGCCTGGGCCACCCGGCCCTGCCGCAAAAGATCCCGGATCGTGCTGGACGAGACCACCAGGCCGTCCACCCGGAGCGGTGGCAACACCGTGAGCCCGAAGTTGAAGGGTTCCACTCGGCGGGCCAGGAACTCCGGCCCACCCTCGCGTCCCCGGCCGAACCGGTGGTTAAAGCCGATCACCACCCACCGGGCCCGCAGTCCTTCCACGATCACCCGGCGCAGGAACGCCTCGGCCGAGGTGTCCCGCAGGGCCTCGTCGAAGTCCAGGAGCAGCACCTCCCGGACCCGCAGCCGCCGGTACAGCGGCACCCGCTCCTCCCAGGTGGTCAGGAGCTGCGGGGGTTGTCGACGGATCAGGAACTTCGGCGGAATCCGAAAGGTGACCACCACCGAAGGGATCCCCAGACGGCGGGAAACCCGCTGCACCTCCCGGAGGATGGCCTGATGGGCGATGTGGAGACCATCAAAGGACCCGATGGTGACAACGTGGCCGGCATGGTCGGCGCAGGGCAGGTCGGAAAGCCGCAGGACCCTCATTGCTCCACGGGCAGGAGCCGTTTGGGCTGCACTCCCTCCCACTTGTGGATGCCCACGCCCAGGAACCGGCCCTCCTCATCGTACACCCGCACCAGCTGAAAGCTCCGGATGTACCCCGACTTGCGAACGATGCCGCCGGGGTTCACCCGATTGCCCCGGAGGAAGTGTTTGACCGCCACGTCGCGAAGGTACACCTGGGGCAGGTGGGACAGCGCCCGATCCGTGGGAATCAGGTGGGCAGCCAGGTCCTGGTCCAGGTCCACCGAATCCTCCAGGCGGAAATGCCCCACCCGGGTCCGGACCAGAGAGTGGACGATGCCGTAGGTGCCCAGCTTCAGCCCGATGTCCCGGGCCAGGGACCGCACATAGGTGCCCTTGGAGGCGTACACCCGGATCTTGAGGCGGTTTTCCTCCAGTTCCAGGAGTTCGATGGAATAGATGGTTACCCGCTTGGGCTTCGGGGTAACCAGGATGCCGTCGCGGGCCAGTTCGTACAGCCGTTTGCCCTCGATCTTGATGGCGGAAAAGGCCGGCGGAATCTGCTCGATTTCCCCCTTGAATTGCCTCAGTACCGCTTCCACCTGCTCCCGGGTCAGGGGAGGCACCGGCTTCCGGTCCAGCACCTGGCCCACGGCATCCAGGGTATCCGTCAGAACACCCAGCTGGATCTCGGCCACATACTCCTTGGGCAGGTCCATCACCAGGGAAAGGAAGCGGGTGGCCGTGCCCACCCCCAGCACGAGCACGCCGGTGGCATCGGGGTCCAGGTTGCCGGCATGGCCGATCTTTTTGGTTTTCAGGACCCGTTTGGCATGCCGCACCACATCGTAGGAGGTCATGCCCCGGGGCTTGTTGATGTTCAAAAAGCCGCTGGGTGCTTGCGTCTTCACGGAAGTTCCTCCTCGGGTAAGATTTCAAAGGCGAGTTCGGGTACCGCCCGGAGTTCCAGCACCCGGGCCAGTTCCCGCCGCAGAAACCCCCGGGCCCGTGCCAGGGCCTCTTGGGTTTGCGGGCCACCGATGGCCGACCGGTACCACACCCGGGCCACCCGCAGATCCGGGGACACGTCCACCGCATAGATGGTCATCCGCTGCAGTCGGGGATCCCGGATCCGCTCCAAAAGCAGCAATGCCAGGGTTCGTCGGATCTCCTCGCCCAAACGCCGGGCCCGATAGCCTGCCATCTCGCCTCCTTCAGGGGGCGTATATGATACGGCAAAGTCCGAAGGGAGCCCGGAAAACGGCCATCGCTGTATGCAAAATTTGACTTCCCCAGGGCCTCCGTGTATGCTAAACCCTCAAGGAGGTTCCATGAAAGAGCGTACACTCCTCATGATCAAACCCGATGCCGTGAAAGCCCGCAGGATCGGAAAAATCATTGACCTGGTGGAACAGGAGTTTGCCATCCAGGGGATCCGCATGAAGCGGTTTCAGCGCGAGGAGGCCGAACGTTTTTACGCTGTCCACCGGGGCAAGCCCTTTTTTGAAACCCTGGTGGACTTCATCACCTCGGGTCCGGTGGTCGGGCTCCTGCTGGAGGGCGAAAACATCGTGGAACGGGTCCGGCAGTTCATCGGGGCCACGGACCCGGCCAAGGCGGCCCCGGGCACCATCCGGGCCCTGTACGGCACTTCGATTACCGCCAACGCCGTCCACGCCTCCGATTCCCCGGAATCGGCGGCTTACGAAATCCCGTTTTTCTTTAACGAAGACGAAAGGAGGGCAGCATGACCCGCATCCTCACCCTCATCAACCTGATTCTCCTCGGGGTTCTGGTGTACATCCTCATTTACCCCCAGATGAAGGCCCGCCAGGTGGTGGAGGCCACGGTGGCTTACGAAAGCACCCCGGGAGCCCTGCCCCTCTTCGTCGCCCAGGACCTGGGGCTCTTCGACTCCCTGAAGGTCAAGGTCACCGCCGAGGAGGCCCTCATCGGCCCCGAAGTGGTGGACGATGTGGGCAAGGGCAAATACCAGATGCTCTTTGGCGTCGACTGGCCCAACGCCCTGTTCCGGATGTCCGCCCGGCCCGAGGCCTATCGGGTGGCCTACTCCGTCAGCTACTCCCAAACCGATCCCTACGCCTCCCTGATCACCCTCCGGAAGTCCCGGATCCGCAAGCTCAAGGATCTGCTCCTGAAGCGCATCGGCTACCCCAAGGGCACCCGGTACGACCTGATGCTGAAGCACTACCTGAAGCAGGAGGGCCTGGACCCCGAGAAGGTGTCCTTCATCGGCCTGCTGCCTTCGGAAATGACCACGGCCCTGGACCGGAACCTGGCCGACGCCCTCCTCATCGTGGAGCCCTACCGCTCCCTCGTGGTACATCGGGAAGACATCCGGATCCTCGAGGACGCGGTGTTCGCCCGCCGGATCGTATCGCCCCTGCCGGTGTTCGCCGGGCTCACCTCCATCGTCAACCTGAACCTCACCAAGGCCCAGGTGCAGCGGGTGTATGCCGCCGTGGAACAGGCCATCCGGTTTATTCGGGAGAACCCGGATTCGGCCGCCCAGATCCTGCGGCAGCACTTTGAACTTCCGGCCGACGCACCGGTCAACCTGCCGCAGTTCAAAACCTACCAGGAAATCGATCCCACCCGTCTGGAGGCCGTGATCTCCCACCTGAAGGAGACCTCGGTGCTGTTCGTGGATCTCGATCCCAACGACTTCTTGATGACCCCCAGCGATATCAAGTAGGGTGGTTCGGAACCTTCGGGATTGGAGATGGCTGAGGGGGAGTTTCGGGCTCCCCCTCTTTAGTTTGGCCTTCTGGCTCCTGGCCTTTCCGCCGATCCGCTGGGTGCCCTTCCTGTTCGTGGCCTGGGTGCCCCTGTTCCTCTGGGCCCGGGGCCGATCCGCCGGCCAGCGGTTCCTGGGCTTTTTCCTGGTGGCCGGTGGCTTCTATCTGGTGCACCTCCGGTGGATCCTCCACATGCAGGTGGCCCCGGGCGTGGAAAAATTCCTGGTGGCCGGCTGGCTCCTCCTGGTCTTCGCCCAGGCCCTGCTCTGGGGCCTCCTCGGCCTCGTGTGGGGCCGATGGCACGGGAAAACCCACCTGATCCTGGCCCCGCTCACCTGGCTGCTTCTCGAGTACCTCCGGGGACGATGGGCCTTCCAGGGGTTCCCCTGGGCCACTCCCGCCCTGCCCCTGGTGGACGTGCCTGGCCTGCGCCAGGGCTTCGCCCTGGTGGGGATGTACGGCATGGGCTACCTGGTCATCCTGTTGAACACCCTCTTAGCCCAGCGCCCGGGGCAGGGGTTCGCCATCGCCCTCGGGGTGCTCCTGCTCGGCGCCGGGGCCGGTACCCTGGCGGAACGGCGGGAACCGGTAGCCGCCGGCCCTCGGGTGATGATCCTCCAGCCCGGCCAGCTCGCCCCGGGCTGGGACTATGAGGAAGACTGGAAAATCACCGAAACCTCCTATGGCCAGGTGCTCCGGCAGATCGAGCAGGACGGAGCCCGGGCCGACCTCGTGGTGCTGTCGGAATCGGCGTTTCCCGGGTATTTCCAGTGGTCGCCCCGCGCCCAGGCCCTGGCCCGGCGCATCCTTCGCGCCACCGGCGCCCAGGCCCTGCTGCTCGGCACCTCCCACTCCCGCTTTCTCCACGGAAAACGCTTTCCCACCAATACCGCCGTGCTCGTGGATTCCGGCCTCCGGGTCCTGGGCATGTACCACAAAACCCGCCTGGTTCCCTTTGGAGAATGGCTGCCCTACGAAGACCGGTGGCCCTGGCTGGAACGCCTGGAGTTCGGCCAGGGCGACTATCGGCCCGGCGACTCCCTGCGGGTCCTCACCTGGAACCCGTTTCGGATGGGGGTTTTGATCTGCTTTGAAAGCATGTTTCCGGAGATCGCCCGGGGGTTCGTGCGCCGGGGGGCCAACGTGCTGGTGAACATCAGCAACGACGGCTGGTTCGGCCGGTCGCTCGGGCCGGTGGAACACTTTGAGTATGCCCGTATGCGGGCCCTCGAAACCCACCGGTACCTGATCCGGGCCGCCAAGGTGGGCATCTCCGCCTTCATCGATCCCCGGGGCCGGGTCCTCCAGAGGCTGGACTTCGGCCGGAGTGGGTACCTGGTGGCCCCGGTACCTCCGGTCACCGAAACCACGGTGTACACCCGGCTGGGCGACAAATCGGTGGGCCTTTTGGTGGCCCTGGCAGCGTTTATCATATTAGCGACACCCACGAGAAAAGGAGCGTTCCATGAACATCTTTAAAGGCGGCGTTCTTTTGCTGCTGGCCGGGTCCCTCCTGGCCCAACAGGTGGTTACCATCGAAGAGGTCCAGGGTCACAGCGACTCTTCCCCCTACGAAGGCCAGACCGTGACCGTTTACGGCATCGTCACCGCCGGGTCGGCCTGGGTCCACGACCTGCGGGGGTTCTTTATCCAGGAAGCCCCCGGGGCCTGGCACGGGGTGTTTGTGTACCGCGGCCAGAATCCGGTGACGGTGCAGCCCGGCGACTCGGTCCGGGTCACCGGCACGGTGCAGGAGTACTACGGCTTGACGGAGATTTCCCTTTCCGCGCCCACGGATGTGGAGGTGCTGGCCCAGGGGCGCCCGATTCCCGCGCCGGTGCAGGTTCAAACCGGCGACATCGCCACGGGCAGCCCCAACGCAGAGCAGTATGAGGGCGTCCTGGTGCAGGTGGGCCCGGCAGTGGTGGTCAACGACGACCTGGGCTACGGCGAATGGGGTGTGGACGATGGCTCCGGCATGTGCCGCATCGACGACGCCGCTGGCTACACCTATACGCCCCAGGTGGGCGATACCCTGCTGGCCATCCTTGGCCCGCTGCACTTCACTTACGGGGACTTCAAGATGGAACCCCGGGGCGACGCCGACATCATCCAGACGGCCAACGGCACCGGTCTGGTAACCCTCTCCCCAGGGGTGGTGCCTCCGGAGGAACACCTGGACACCCTCGCCGTCACCCTCCAGGGGGTGGTCCCAGTGGCGTTGACCACGGTGGAACTCACCCTGCCCGCCGACTTTGACTGGAGCGGCAGCCCGGACAGCGTCCGGCTCACGGGCCCGGGGTACGCCAATGCCGCCCTGGAGGTATTGGGATCCGGCACCCCCGGAGATCCCTATCGGATCCGGATCGAGGATGCCGCCGTCACCCCGGAGGATCCTGGCACCGCCCACCTCGTGGGTGTCGTGAGTGCTCCGGAACCCGGCACCTATCCGCTGGTGGTGGCCACTGCAGCCACCGGCACCCCCGTGGCCCTGGTGGACACCCCCAAAATCCAGGTGATCTCCATTGATGGCAGCGGCACCGTGGAGTACATGCCCCAGGAACTCTACCGCGGGATGCCCACCGACCTCAGCATCACCCTGCGCGGCGAACTGGGCACCCTGAGCATTGTGGAAATCGATTTGCCGGATAGCGGCCTGTACTGGCCGGGCAGTTACGCCCTCAACGGGCCCGGGTTCATCGGTGCCTCGGCCACGGTCCTGCCCGGTGGCCTCCTGCGGATTACCCAGGCCCATGTGACGGCCCAGAACTACGGCAACGTGGTGCTCCACGGCGTGGAGGTCACGGGCGAAGCCACCTTCTACACCATCGACGTCCGCACGGCTGGCGCCGGTGGCACCCCCACGAGCATCGAAACCCCTCCCACCTACATGGTGGTTCGGGCAGATTCCACCTATCCCCTGGCCTACTTCCACACCCCCGGGGTTCAGGAACGCCTGGTGGGCCGTCAGGTTCGGGTTCGGGGCACGGTGGTGGCCACCCTGGGCGCCCAGATCTACATCCAGGATTCCACCGGGGGTATCGTGCTCTATAACCCGTCGCCGGTGCCCGACCTCGGCACCCGCGTGTGGGCCCTGGGGGTCTATGCCCCCTATGCCAACCTGGAGGAACTCTCCAATCCCACCGTTATCCGCTCGATTCCCGAGTTCCCCTACGACACCACGGTGGCCACGGCCGCCGATCTGGGGGAGGCCCTGGAAGGCCGACTGATCCGGATCAACGGCCTCCACCTGGACGCGCCGGTTACCCTGGTGAGCGAAAACTCCTACACCTTTGCCGATTCCACCGGCACCTTTAGCGTCTATATCGATCGGGACGCCGGCCTCGACGGCGTGGTGATCCCGGCGGGCGACCTGGACCTCCTGGGGGTGCTGAGCCAGCACTACGACACCTACCAGCTCAACCCCCGGTTTGCCCGGGACTTCGTGCTCAAGGGCAACGGCTCGGGCCAGGCCCGGTTCGTGCCCATCTTCAAGCCCTATCGCGATACCGGCGACACCCTGCTCCTGGAGATCCGGCCCACCGGCCTGCCCCTGCAGGCCCTGCAAATCGCCGTGGATTCCGTGGTGCCGGTTTCGGGGTTTGCCCTGGAGGGCAACGGCTTTGCCGGCGCCACCCTCACCGATAGCACCGATGCGGAGGGCCGCCGGATCGCGCGGATCTCGGGCGCTCTGATCACCGATCCCGACACGATCTGGATCTTCGTGGCCGGTCCTCCCACAGAACCCGGGCAGATTCCCGTAGAGGTCCGCTCCTCCATCGATGCCGAGGGGCTCTTGATCCCGCTGATGGAACAACCCCGGTTCTACTATACCACCCCCATCGCCCGGGTGCAGGCCCCGGGGCCCGACGGCTACACCTCGGCCCTGGTGGGCCAGCGGGTGCTGGTGGGCGGCGTGGTTACCTTCCCCGCGGGCATCTCCAACACCGACCGCACCAGCATCTTCCTGCAGGATGAAACCGGTGGCGTGAACCTCTATTACGCCCCGGCCCTGCTGGACTATCGGGTGGGAGACGTGCTGCTCGCCACCGGGGCCGTCACCGAGTACAACGGCCTCACCGAGGTTTCGGTGGGCGATGCCGCCGACCTGCTGCTCCTCGACCACAACGCCGCCCTGCCCGACACGTACCGGCTTCGCCCCGGCGAAGTCCTGAAGGAATCCCTGGAAGGCCGGTTTGTGGAACTCAACGGGGGCGTGGTGGCCACCGCTCCGGTGCCCGCCGGCGCGGGGTACTCCATGGAACTCTGGAACGGCCAGGTGCCGGTAACCGTGTACCTGTATCCGACCACGGGCATCGACCTTGCGGAACTCCAGCCCGGCACCCGAATCCGCACCCTGTATGGCGTGGTGGGCCAGTACGACTCCCAGGAACCCTACACCTCGGGGTACCAGCTGCTGCCGCGGTTCCCCGAGGACGTGGTGCTGGACACCACCCCGCCCAGTCCCACGGTGGACCTGCGGTTGTCCACCAACGTCTTTGCCCCGAGCCTGCCCTCGGAGCGCCTGCGGATCCAGGTCCTGGGTCCGCCGGAATACGCGTACACCCTGAAGCTGTATGACTCCCGGGGCCGTCTGGTCCACACCTTCTTCCGCGACGCGCCTGCGCGTACCGGCACCCTCTCCTGGGACGGTCGCACCGCCTCCGGCGAACGCCTGCCTGTGGGGCTGTACATTTTGCAACTGGAAGCCTTACACGGCGCCGACACCCGGGTGGTTCGCCGCACCCTGGTGATCTCGGCCCCCTTCAAGTAATCATGGCTCGCAGAAACTCTTCCGGCTCCCAGGAGCCCCGGGTGGCTCCCCACTCGGTGGAGGCCGAGATGGAACTCCTGGGAGCCATGATGCTCCAGGAAACGGCCCTCTACAAGGCCTTAGAGGCCCTCAAGCCCGAGGACTTCTACCTGGAAAAGCACCGCCGCATCTTCAACGCCATCGTGGAGGTCTTTAAGCGGGGCGAGAACGTGTCGGTGGTGTCCGTGCGGGAGGAACTCAAGCGCCGGGGTGACCTGGACCTGGTGGGCGGCTGGCAATACCTGGCCAACCTGGTGGAAACGGTCATCTCCCCGGCCTTTGCCGACGAGGATATCCAGACGATCCTGGAAAACGCGGTGTACCGGGAGATCATCGACGTGGCCTCCCGGGCGGTGGAACAGGCGTACCATCGAGCGCAACCGGCCGAGCAGCTTCTGGACGAAATCGAACAGCGGCTCCTGGAGATCCGGCAGCGGAAGATCCGGACCTCGTTCCAGAAGCTGGAAGACCTCATTGACGAGGTGCAAACCAAAATCCTGGACAACCGGAACCGTCAACGGACGGTCACCGGCGTGCCCTCCGGGTTTGCCACCCTGGACGAGTACACAGCCGGTTTCCAGCCGGGCGATCTCGTCATCCTGGCCTCGCGGCCATCGGTGGGGAAAACGAGCTTCGCCCTGAACATCATGCACCACCTGGCTATGGAAGAGGGCATCCCCTCGGCCATCTTCAGCCTGGAAATGGCCGCCGAGCAGCTGGTGCTCCGCCTGCTCAGCCTGGAGGCCCTGGTGAGTTCCCAGAAGATCAAGACCGGTCGGCTCAGCGACTCGGAGATCGAGCGGATCCTGGAGGCCACCCGCAAACTCCGGGAAGCCCCGATCTACATCGACGACACGCCCTCCATCCACATCCTGGAGCTCAAGGCCAAGGCCCGCCGCATCGTGAGCGATGCCAAAGCCCGGATCCTGTTCGTGGACTACCTGCAGTTGATCCGGGGGATCCGCGCCGAAAACCGGGTCCAGGAGATCTCCAGCATTTCCCAGGCCCTGAAGGCCCTGGCCAAGGAGCTCCATGTGCCGGTGGTGGCCCTGTCCCAGTTGTCCCGGGCCCCGGAGCACCGACGCGAAGACAAACGCCCCCGGCTGGCCGACCTGCGGGAATCGGGAAGCATCGAGCAGGATGCCGACGTGGTGCTCTTCCTGTTCCGGCCCGAGATGTACCAGCGGGGCGAACCCGACCAGGTCACCGAGGGCCTCACCGAGGTCATCATCGGCAAGCAGCGCAACGGTCCCACCGGCACCGTTCGCTTCAAGTTCCTCAAGGAGTTCATGAAGTTCGAGGAGATGGCACCCGGGGCCACCGATTTCGAGGCCTATCCGGCCTATCCCACGGACGAGGTGGAATGGTTATAGGCCTTGAAACGGACCGGGATTTGACTATACTTAGCGAGGGAGGTGACACCTATGGCAGGTCATTCCAAATGGGCGCAGATCAAGCATAAGAAAGCCCGGGTAGACGCCCAGAGGGGCAAGATTTTCAGCAAGTTGATCCGCGAGATCACCGTGGCCGCGCGGCTGGGCGGGGGTGATCCGGACCACAATCCCCGGCTCCGGCTCGCCATCGACCGCGCGCGCCAGCACAACATGCCCTGGGAAAACATTGAACGCGCCATCAAGCGGGGCACCGGCGAAATCGAGGGTGCCAAGTACGAAACCGTGGTGTACGAAGCCTACGCACCCGGCGGGGTCGCCCTGCTCATCAAAGCCCTCACGGACAACAAGAACCGCACCACCGGCGAGGTTCGCCACGTGCTCTCCAAACACGGCGGGCACATGGCCGGAGCCGGCTCCGTGGCCTGGCAGTTCAAGGAAATGGGCGTGATCTATATCGACCGGGAGGGCGTGGAGGAGGACGACGTGCTGGAGGTCGCCCTCGAGGCCGGGGCCGAAGACGTCAAGGTGCAGGAAGACACCTACGAGGTGTGGACCGGCCCCAAGGAGTTTTATGCCGTCAAAACCGCCTTCGAGGAGCGCCAGTTTCCCATCTCTTCGGCCCAGCTGACCCTGGTGCCCCAGAACACCGTGAAGCTGGACCAGAAGCAGGCCGAAAAGGTCCTGAAACTGGTGGAGGCCCTGGAAGACCTGGACGACGTGCAGGAGGTTTACGCCAACTTCGATATCCCCGAGGACGTGCTGGAAACCCTGGCCCAGGCGTCGAGTTGAAGATCCTCGGCATCGACCCCGGGATCCGCCACGTGGGGCTCGCCCTGCTCGAGGAAGGGCGACTCCACGGGCTCCAGGAGCACCAGCCCCGGGGCGCCACCCTGGCTCTCAAACTCCTGGACCTGGAACGGTTCCTGGACGCCGTTCTCCAGGCCTGGCAGCCCAGCGTGGCTGTGCTGGAACAGGTGATTTACCATCGCAACGTGCGGGCCGCCCTTACCCTGGGGGCGGCTCGGGGGGTTACCCTGCTGACCCTGGCCCGCCACGGCCTGGAGATCCGGGAACTCTCGCCCACCCGCATCAAACAGGCCGTCACCGGCAACGGCCGGGCCTCGAAGGCCCAGGTCCTTTTCATGGTCCAACGGCTTACCGGCCACCCCGGGCCCTGGAACGACCACACGGCCGACGCCGCCGCCTGCGCCCTGGCCTACGCCCTGGAGGCCCAACATGCTGTACCGCATCCGCGGCAAGATCGTCGATAAACCCCCGTTCCGCTGCCTCCTGGCCCTGGAATGGCCCGGCGGCGAGGTGGTCCTGGAGATCGTGGTGCCCCTGAGCACCCACGAACGCCTCGGCAACGTGGGCGAAACCCAGGAACTGCTGATCTATCCCCATTTTTCCGACCGGGGGCTCACCCTGTACGGCTTCCTGAACGACCTGGACCGCCGGCTGTTCCAGGTGCTCCTGGAACTGCCCAACGTGAACCGGGGGCTGGCCCTGCGTTTGCTCTCGCATATGTCGGCCGAGGAACTCCTGGTTGCCGTGGCCCAGGAGAACCGTTCGGTGTTTGAACAGGTGCCCGGCATCGGCCGGAAACGGGCCGAACGACTGGTGTTTGAACTGAAACAGCACCTTGCCGAGTTTCCCGTGCGGGAACCCGGCGGCACGTCCACCCTGCTGCACCAGGCCCTGCGAGCCCTGGTTCAACTGGGGCTCAAGGAGTCCGAGGCCCGTGAACGGCTGGAACGGCTCAAGGACCACATCGGCCCGGAAACCTCTCTGGAAGAACTCCTGCGCCGGGCCCTCCAGGAAACCCCATAGGGGCACATCCCGGCAACCCCGGCCGCTCAGCCTTGCCGCCTTGCACCCGTTCCGCAGGGCGCCGATAATTAGCCCGACGCCATGAACATCCTGCACGTGTTCCTCGCCTTCGTGCTCCTCGGCCTGGCCGTGGTGTTCGGCATCGACCAGAGCCTGTGGCCCCTCCTCTTTTCCCTTCTGGCCTTCCTGGCCCTCTACGACAACCGCAGGGAGCCGGGGTTCCGCGTGCCCTTCCTGCTTTCCATCCTCTTCAGCCTGTACTTCCTGTTCTCCCGGTTCCAGATGGTCTTCGTGCCCCTTTTCTTCGGCATCTTTCTGGCCTTCCTGCTGGATCCCGTGGTCTCCTTTCTCCACCGGCGGGCCCGGATCCCCCGGGTGGCCGGCGCCCTGTTCCTCCTGCTCCTGGTGCTGATCCTCTTCCTGGGCCTGGCGGTGGGCCTGACGGTCCAGGCGGTGAACCAGGCGGCCTCCCTGCTCTCGGCCACCCCTACCCTGCTCCAGCAAACCCTCGACCGCTTGAGCCGGTACCTCCAGAACACCGGCTGGCTTTCCCAGTTGGGCCCCGTGGACCTGCAGGCGGAATTTCTCAAGGGCCTGGCCCACCAGATCAGCCAGCTGCCCGCCCGGGTCTTCTCGGTGGTAAACCTCCTGGTGTTCTTCCTGCTAACCCTGGTGGTGGCCTTTTATCTTCTGGCCGATCTGGAACGGCTTACCACCTGGACCCAAAATCTGGCCGTGCGCCTGGGCGCTGGACCCCGGTGGTTTGATACCGCCCGCGAACTCAAACGCATTCTGCACCGGTACTTTCGCGGCCAGGTGCTGGATGCCACCGTGGTGGGCGTGCTCACCGGCATCTCCCTGGCCCTCCTGGGGATCCGCTTCGCCACGCTGCTGGGGCTTCTCGCGGGGCTCATGAACATGGTTCCTACCCTGGGCTTCTGGATCAGCTTCCTGCCCGCCGTGCTGGTGGGCCTGATGGAACCCTCGCCGCTTCTCGGCCTCGTCAAGGTGTCGGCCGTGTACGGAGGCGTGCAGGCCCTGGAAAGCAGCTTCTTTGGCCCCCGCATCATCGGCGGCTCGGTGGGGCTCCATCCCCTGGTCATCTTCTTCGCCCTCATCATCGGCGCCGAACTCCTGGGGGTGCTGGGGATGCTGTTGGCCGTGCCCACGGCAGCCCTCATCAAAAGCCTTCTGGAAACCCACGGCATCCTCAAAACCACACCCTCCGAAAAGGGCTGAGTTTGCCGCTACGGCCCTGTATCATTCCCCCATAGACCAACCTTAGGAGGTGCTCCATGAACCCCGAAAAACCTGCCCTTCAGGTGGAATTGCCCGAAGACCAGGGCGCGGGCGTGTATGCCAACCTGGTGATGATCGCCCATTCGCCCTCGGAGTTCATCCTGGACTTTGCCCGCCAGATGCCCGGCCTGCCCAAGGCCCGGGTGGTGTCCCGCATCATCATGACCCCCCAGCACGCCAAACTGCTGCTGCAGGCCCTGGAGGCCAACATCAAGAAGTACGAGGAACGCTTCGGCACCATCAAGGTGCCGGGAGCCCGCGAGGAACGCCGTATCGGCTTCACCCAGGAACCCGAAGGGGGCGAGGGATCGTGAGACGCGTGGCGCTTGCCCTGGCCTGGCTGGCCGCCCTGCCCCTTTCCGCCGCCTCCCAGAACCTGGAGGGCTGGTACGGCATCTACCTGCAGGGGGCCAAGGTGGGCTACTCCTACTGGCACCTGCAGAAAACCGCCGACGGGTACCGGCTGGAGGAACGCACCACCGTGGACCTCAACATGCTGGGCATGCCCAAAAAACTCTCCACGGTTACGGTGGCCTGGACCGATTCCCGGGGCCGGCTCCGGCGGTTTACCTTCCACCTGACCTCCCCCGACCAGAACCTGAACCTCACCGGCCGGGTGCAGGACGGCACCGTGGTGTTTCAGGAAACCGAAAAAAAGCTGGCCACCGGCGACCGGATGCCGGTCCTGAACCCCATGATCCCCCTGCTGCTGCACCGGCACCTGGCCCCGGACACCTTCGCCCTGGTGGATCCCAGCACCTTTTCGGTATCGCCCGCTTCGGTTCGGTTTCTCGGAACCGACACCCTTACCGTGGCTGGCCGGCGGCACCGGGCCGGGGTGTACGAACTCGCTTACCTGGGTACCCGGGGGCGGCTGTACCTGGACGCGGAAACCGGGCTGCTTTTGAAGGAAACCTCGCCCATGGCCATGACCACGGTGCTGGAACCCCAGGACCAGGCTATGCAGCTGGGCACCAGCCGGGTGGACATCCTGCGGCTGTTTTCGGTAAAGCCCGAGGGCCTCAAGGGTCCCCTTGAGCAGTACCGCCTGCTCCGGCTGGAACTCGCCGGCCTGCCGGATCCAAAGGAGGTGCCCCTGGACCTCTCCTTTGCGAGCCAGCGGCTGATCCGCCGCACCGGCGACCGGGCGATTCTGGAGATCCGACGGCCCGAACTGCCTGCGGGTCGGGAGCCCGATCGGGTGCCGGAATCGCTCCGGGTCTATCTGGAGCCCACCGACGCCCTGCAGGTGGACGACCCCGAGATCCAGCGCCTGGCCCGGGAACTTACCCAGGGCCTCACCGATCCCGTGGAAAAGGCCCGGCGGATCCTGGACTATGTGTACCGCACCCTGGAGAAGCGCCCCTCGGTGACCCTGCCCACGGCCCTGGAGGTGCTGCACCAGGGCTACGGCGACTGCAACGAGCATTCCGTGCTCTTTGCGGCGCTGGCCCGCGCGGCCGGCATCCCCACCCGGATCACCGTGGGCCTGATTTACCAGGGCGACGCCTACTATTACCACGCCTGGGACGCCGTGTATGCCCACGGCCAGTGGTTCTTCGTGGACCCCGTGATGGGCGAGTTCCCGGCCGGCATCGGCCACATCCTGCTGAAAATCGGAGGCATTGAGGAACAAACCCGGCTGCTGCCCATCGTGGGGGTGCTGCGGATCCGCGTGCTCGCTGCCCGATGAAACTCGTCGTCCGCCTGCCCAACTGGCTCGGCGATGTGGCCATGTCGTTGCCCCTACTCGCGGCCCTGCGCGATCAGGGCATCACGCCCACCCTCCTGAGCAAGGCCGCCTATAAACCTCTGCTGCAGGACTTCGGCGAGGTCCTGACCTTTCAGGGGTACCGCGACCTCCTGCGCCTTTCCCTACGGCTGCGCGCCCGGCGCTACGACGCCGGCCTGGTGCTGCCCCCGTCCTTTTCCTCGGCGCTGTTCCTGCGGCTCGCGGGCCCGCGGCGGCTCGTGGGGTACTCCTCGGACGCGCGTTCCTGGTTGCTCACCCAGCGGCTGCCGGGCCCCCGCGGCCACCGCCACTATGTGCAGGAAACTCTGGTGTTTCTGGAGGCCCTGGGGCTGCCCACGCCGGGCTGGCCCCCGCCTCCGGTGGCCCTGACCTTCTCCCCCACCGAACAGGCCGGTTACCGGGCCCGACTCCGCGAAGACGGCCTGGAACCCGGCGGCTATGTCGTCATCGCGCCCTTTGCCGCCTTCGGCAGCGCCAAGGAATGGGGCCTGG